>DATGOH010000045.1:0-5973 GCA_035306165.1 Ferdinandcohnia sp. | reverse complement strand
GTCGCCGAGGAGGCGGCGGCGCACCGCCGAGTGGAGGCCGTCGGCCCCCACCAAGAGATCCGCCTCGACCTCTTCGCCGTCGTCCAGGCGCACCGCGACGCGATCGCCGCGCTCCTCGAAGTCGACCACTTCCCGGCCGGTGCGCACGCAATCGGCGCCGCAGGCTTCGAGGCACCGTGATGCCGAAACCGACGGGTCGGAGTTCGGGGGCGCGTTCGAGGACCGTCACCTGGACGCCCGCCCGGCGGAGCGCGTGGGCGAGGGTGAGGCCCCCGATCCCGGCCCCGGCGATCGCGACGTGGCGGACGGTGGGTGGCGGGAAGGGGCCGGACGTCATGCGGTGTACCTCGGGCCGTGGTTGCCGACCGAATATCCCGCAGCCCCCGGAGGGAACAAGGCGATTCGTTCTTTGACAGGCGCTCCGCGAAGCGTCAGATGGAGGCATGGGCACGCTCCTTCTGGCGCTTCTGTGGGCGACCGGCGCGGTGGTGGAGGCGGGACCGACGGAGCCCCCGCGCTTCGCCGGCCGCAATCCCTTCGACCTGCTCGGTTCGCACCGGGTGGAGCTCGGCGAGGATGGGGCGCCCCTGGTGACGGTGGGCATCGCCCGCGACCAGGACGAGGTGGCGATCCGATTCCCGGGGGGCGCCATCCTCCACCTGCCCGATGGACGGCGCCAGGACGTACCTCCGGGCGCGCGTCTGCGCTTCTCCGTCCGACATGGGACGCCGGCGCAGCTTTTCCACCACGTCCAGGTGGAGCAGATTCCCTTCGAGGATCGCGAAGGCCTCGTGCGGGCCAGAGTGCGGTGGGAGGCGCAGGGGCATCGCGTGCGCACGAAGGTGCTGGGCGCCGCCTTCGCCATCGCGGGCCACATGGTGGATACGCGCCGCCACGCCATTCTCCTCGAGGGAGGGAGCCGCGAGGAGGCGGAGGCGATTCTCGCCAAGCTCGGCGGTCCGGCGCCGATGCGCGAGATTTTCGAGGAGGTGGTGCGGCCTGCGGCGGGGCGGATCGAGGTCCGCGACGAGGAGGACCGCGTGATCGCCTCCGCCGAAGCCGCCGTGTACCTGGAGCCGCTGGGGACGGCGCGGGTCGAGGCCGTGGAGCACGACATGGGCCACGCCGCGCACGGGCGCGAGGACCGCACCTACGGGGGCGGACTCTTCGTCACGGTGGATGCCGGCGGGCGGACGGCGGTGGTGAACCTGCTGCGGCTGGAGGATCTCTTGCGGGGCATCGTGCCCGCCGAGATCTTCGCCGCTGCGCCTTCGGCCGCCCTGCGCGCGCAGGCGGTTGCGGCGCGCGGCGAGGTGCTCGCCAAGATCGGCGCGCGGCACCTCTCGGATCCCTTCCACCTCTGCGCCGAGCAGCACTGCCAGGTCTACAAGGGGCTGGGGGCGGAGCATCCGCGCACGAACGCCGCCGTACGGGAGACGGCGGGGCTTTTGCTCTTCGGTCCCGACGGGAAGCTGGTGGACACGGTGTACTCGTCCACCTGCGGCGGCCACACGGAGAACAACGAGGCGGTCTGGGGGACGCCGCCGAGCCCGCACCTGCGCGGTCGCCCCGACATCTGGTGGGAGGGCGATCTCCCGCCCGTCGGCGCCGACCTGGAGGCGCGGCTGGAGTCCGACGAGGAGGCGATGTGCGCGAGCTCCTCGTTCGCGCGGCCGGAGAAGTTCCGCTGGACGCGGGAGTTTTCCGACGCCGCGCTCGCCGAGCGGGTGGCCCCGCTGGGCGTGGGGGAGGTGGTGCAGATGGAGGTGCGGGAGCGGGGCGTCTCCGGCCGCGCCACCGTGCTGCGCATCGTCGGCACCCGCGGAGCCGCCGAGGTCCGCGGCGAACTCGCCATTCGCCGCCTCCTCGGCAATCTGAACTCCTCGCTCTTCGTCGTCGATCGGCTTTTGGGGCGCTGGCGCCTGCGCGGCGCCGGCTGGGGCCATGGCGTGGGCATGTGCCAGATGGGCGCGATCGGGCGCGCCGAGCGCGGCGCCGACCACGTCGCCATCCTCCGCCACTACTACCCCGGCGCCGAGCTGCGGAAGCTCTACTGAGGCGCGAGCCTCAGTAGAGGTCGCCGACGATCCGCCCCTCATCCCGCACGCGATCGACGGTGCCGTCGAGGCGCTTCACCTCGTACTCGATGCGCACCGGGCCGGCGTCTCGGCGGGCCCATCCGGGGCGTTTCCGGCGGATGCCCGCTGAGGGCGACGCGGAGGGAGGCGTGGGGAAGGCGCTCTCGGCGCGGGGATTCGACCGCGGGCGGTGTTCCTTTTAAGCTACAAGGGTGGTCGTGGGCCGGGCCGGGGTCCGCGCGGCATCGGAGGTGGCACTCGCATGTTGGGCTGGGAGGTTCGCGAGCGCCGCATGCGAAGGGCGCGACGGAGCGCCCGACGGCGCGCCGGCCTCTCCGTCGCGCTCGCCCTCCTCCTGCACCTTTTCGTTCTCCCGCTCTTCGTCGGCATCTTCGATTTCGAGGGCCGGTCGCCCCGCGACGCGCCCCCGGTGGAGATGGTGCGGGTTCCCGCGGCGGCGTGGGATGCCGCGCTCGCCCAGGCCGAGCGCGCCGCGGGCCGCGACCCCCTCGACCCGACTCCGCGCCGACCTCCGTCCGACCTCCCCCAACCGGAACGCCAGGTCGAGAAGCGGGAGGAGGCGAAGAAGGAGCCCGAGAAGGCGCCCGGCCAGGTAGTGGAGGTGGCGCCCGGCAACGGCGAAGAGGATCCGAGCGCTCGCTTCGCCTCGGAGCGCGCCAACCGCGTAAAGAGGGAGACGATCGCCCGCGATCGGCGCGCGGGCGAGCCGGTGACGTTGCCGCGGCGCACGACGAACGAGCGGCCCGTGGAGATCCAGGGGGACGAAACGGAGGGCGGCGAGGGGAAGATGGCCTTGGCCTGGGGCGAGACCTCCGGGGATCCGGGCGACGGCTCCTCCGCCGGCCGGACGCGGGTGGAGATCCCACGGCAACAGCGGCGGGACGGAATCGATCTGCCGGAGGATCGTCCCGGAGATGGCGCCCTTGCGCGCCGCTCGGCCGCCGACGAGATCGTCGGCAACTCGAATCGGCTGCGCATCGAGATCGGCCGGGGGGAGGAGGAGGGCGATGGCGACGGAGCCGGCGCGTCGGGAGGCGGCGGGCTCGCGGGCGGTCTACGCCTCTTTCCGAGCGGCGCGGCGCTCGACCGCATCGTCGGCGGTCCGGCCCCGGATCACGTGGAGGGTGTGGAGGAGGGGGTCGAGACCTTCCTCAACACGCGCGAGTGGAAGTACGCCTCGTTCTTCAACCGCGTGAAGAGCTCGGTGGCGCGCAACTGGGATCCGCTCGCCGTCCTGCGGGTGCGCGATCCCACGGGAAACGTCTACGCGTGGAGGGAGCGGGTCACCGTGCTCTCCATCGTGCTGCGCGAGGACGGGAGCATCGCCGACATGTGGGTGGAGCAATCGAGCGGGGTGGACTTTCTCGATCGAGAAGCGATGGCGGCCTTCGAGCGCGCCCAGCCCTTTCCCCACCCGCCGAGCGGAATGATGGACGAGAGCGGGCGCATCCACTTCCACTTCGGCTTCCACGTGGGGCAGCAGCAGCCTCTGCGCTTCTACCGACGCTACTGAACCGCCACACGAAAACGCCGACCGAGGCACACGGTGCGTGCGCCTGGTCGGCGTCGTGCCGCAAAGGGCCGAACTTCAGCCGAGCGGAATCTCGAAGTCCGGCGTCCAGCGCAGGATGGGCTTGCGCGCGGCGCGGGCCTCGTCGAGCCGCTCGACCACGGGCTTTTGGGGCGCCTGCTTCAGCGCCTCGGGGTCCTTGCGCGCCTGTTCGGCGATCGCCTTCATCGCGGCCGCGAAGTGCTCGAGCGTCTCCTTCGACTCCGTCTCGGTGGGCTCGATCATGAGCGCGCCCGGCACGATGAGCGGGAAGTAGACCGTGGGCGGATGGAAGCCGTGGTCGATGAGGGACTTGGCCACGTCCATCGTGTTGACCCCGGTCTCCTTGAGGTTGCGGTCGGTGAAGACGACCTCGTGGAGCGAGGGGTTCTGGTAGGCGACGTGCCAGTCTTCCTCGAGGAGCTTGCGCAGGTACTGCGCGTTGAGCACCGCGCGCTCCGCCGTGGCGCGCAGTCCCTCGGCGCCGAGCTCGCGGATGTAGGTGTAGGCCCGGATCATCATGCCGACGTTGCCCCAGAAGGTCCGGAGCTTGCCGATGGACTTGGGCCGGTCGAAATCGAGGAGGTAGCGGTCGCCGTCCTTCACCACCACCGGGCGCGGCAAAAAGGGCTCGAGCGCGGCGCTCACGGAGACCGGGCCCGAGCCGGGGCCGCCGCCACCGTGCGGTGTGGAGAAGGTCTTGTGCAGGTTGTAGTGCATCACGTCGATTCCGAGGTCACCGGGCCGCGCCACGCCGAGGATGGCGTTCATGTTGGCGCCGTCGCCGTAGACCAGCCCGCCCTTGGCGTGGACGATCTCCGCGATCTCGCGGATGTGGGTCTCGAAGATGCCGAGGGTGTTGGGGTTGGTGACCATCAGGGCGGCGACGTCCTCGTCCATCGCCGCAGCGACCGTCTCCGGCTCGAGCATGCCCTGGGCGTTGCTCTCGAGCTCCACGGCCTGGTAGCCGAGGAGTGCGGCGGAGGCGGGGTTGGTGCCGTGCGCGGAGTCGGGGATGAGCACCTTCTTGCGCGGGCGCCCCTCCTTGTCGAGGTGGTAGGCCCGGATCATCATCAGGCCGGCCATCTCGCCGTGCGCGCCCGCGGCGGGCTGCAGCGAGGTGGCGGCGAAGCCGCCGATCTCCGAGAGGAGCCGCTGCAGCCGGTACATCAGCTCGAGCACGCCCTGCGCCTGCTCCACGGGGAGGTAGGGATGGGCGTTGGCGAAGCCCGGCAGGCGCGCCGCCCACTCGTTCACCTTGGGGTTGAACTTCATGGTGCACGAGCCGAGCGGATAGAAGCCCGAGTCGATCGAGTGGTTGGTCTGCGAGAGGCGGACGTAGTGGCGCACCACCTCGTTCTCGGAGAGCGAGGGGAAATGCTCGATGGGTCCGCGCAAGAGCTCCGCCGGGATCTCGTCGGCCGGGTCGTACTCCGGCACCCCCGCGGCGGGGAGCGAGGCGCCCATCCGGCCGGGGACGGAGCGCTCGAAGATCAAGGGTTCGCGGTAGACGAGGCCGCGGGCGCCGGGGGAGGTCTGGGGGAAGGATTCCTGGGACATCGCGAAACCTCTCAGGCGAGTGCCTTGGCCAGCGCGTCGATCCGCGCCTTGTCGTGGAGCTCGGTCACGCAGAGCAGCAGGCCGCTGTCGAGCTCCGGGTAGTAGCAATCGATCTGCAGGCCGCCCACGAGGCCGGCGTCGGCGATCCGCCGCGGCGCATCCTTGGGCGCGCGCACCGCGAACTCGTTGAAGACCGGGTCGGTGAAGAGCGGCTTCACACCGACCTCCGCCAGCCGCTCGCGGGCGTAGCGGGCGCGGCGGTAGTTGAGCAGCGCCAAGGCATGCAGCCCCTCGCGCCCGAGCAGCGAGAGGTGGATGGTGGCCGCGGTCGCGTTCAGCCCGTGGTTGGTGCAGATGTTCGAGGTGGCGCGCTCGCGGCGGATGTGCTGCTCGCGGGTGGAGAGGGTGAGCACGAAGCCGCGACGGCCGGAGCGGTCGACGGTCGCGCCGCAGATGCGTCCGGGAAGCTGCCGGAGATGGGCCTCGCGCGTGGCGAAGAAGCCGACGCCGGGGCCGCCGAAGTTCAAGCCGTTGCCGAAGGACTGCATCTCGCCCACCGCGATGTCCGCGCCGAGCGCGCCGGGCGCCTGCAGGAGGCCGAGCGCCAGGCTCTCGGTGGTGCAAGAGACGAGGAGCGCGCCCTTCTCGTGCGCGATCGCGGCGGCGGCCGACAGATCCTCGACGACGCCGAAGAAGTTCGGGTAGCCCACGAGCACCGCGGCCGTGGTCTCGTCGACCGCGGCGCGCAGCGCCTCGCGCTCGGGG
>DATGOH010000044.1:0-2546 GCA_035306165.1 Ferdinandcohnia sp. | reverse complement strand
TACGCGACGACGGACACGAGCCGCAACTCCATGCTCCTCGCCCTTCTCACCCTCGGTGAGGGGTGGCACAACAACCATCACTACTACCAGTCGTCCACCCGCCAGGGATTCTTCTGGTGGGAGATCGACGTGACGTACTACCTGCTGAAGCTCCTCTCCTTCACCGGGCTGGTGCGCGGTCTGCGCTCGCCCTCGGAGGAGGTGAAGCGGCGGAATCGGATCAAGGACGGACACCACGACGTGGGCATGCTCGGTCTGCCGAAGGAGATGCCGGTGTCCGTGCGCCCGACCACCGCCGAGACATGAAGGCGGACGCGCTCGGCGGACCTGCTTCGATGGCGGCACCCTCGCCCCACGGGCGAGGGTGCGCCCCATGCGCGGGCGGTTGCAGGTCGTTAGAATGACGGAAGGTATTGCCTTCCGAGGAGTCCGAGCGCTTGTTGCACCTGGGGGTCCATGACGCATCCCGCCTCGCGTGGACGGTCGACCTTCCCCTACCCGATGCGGGTAAGAGGAAGATGGACCTCCAAGTGGCCGTGGAGTTTCCCGCCCACATCTTCTCGGACCACGATCCCTGGACCCGCCTCCAGCTGCTCGCCCGCCTGGGCAGCCCAGACGAGATCTCGACCGAGTTCCAGGAGAGCACCGACGCGATCCGCCGGGCGGCCCTCGCCGCCGCGCACCGCGCCCGGCTGCGGCGGCGCGCGCTCTTGCGCACCGCAGTGGCGCGGGCACGCGCCGGGGGAAACTGGAAGGAGGCCGGGGAGGAGATCGAGGGCCTGGTCGGTGAGGCGATCGCGGAGCTGCGCACCGCGAGGGACGGGCTGGCGCGGTCGCGCGACGACGACTCCACCGCCGTACGGACCGAGCGGCGGCTCGCGGCCGAGTTTCTCTCCATCCAGATCGTCGACCTGATCTCGCGCACCCAGCGGGGACTCGATCGGCTCGTGGCGGACGCGCGGCGACCGCTCGACGACAGCCTCCGCGACGCGTTGGCGTCGCTCCGCCGCCGCCTGGCGCGCACCCTCGGCGAGGAGTACGCCTACCGGCGGGAGCGCGGCTTCCCCTCGCCCACCGCGGATCCGATGGAGCTCGAGCGCTACGTCTCGCGCGCCTCGAGTTTGAAGAAGCACTTCGAGGAGCTGCTCTTCCTCCGCGTGGAGTCGGAGCTGGCGGACAAGCGCTTCCGGTACATGGCCAGCAGCGCGGCGGCGGTGCTCGCGGCGATGGTGGTCATCCCCCTGACGGCCTACTTCACCAGCGGCGAGGTGGGCGGCCTGGGCGTCGGCCTGACCTCGACCTTCCTCATCGCCGTCCTCGCCTACGGCGTCCGCGAGCGGATCAAGGAGGGGGTCCGCGGCTGGCTGACCTCGCGGGCCGCGAAGGTGGGCCGCAGGACCACGCTGTCGACCACGACGCGCCTCCCGGACGACGGGATCCGCGTGGCGCGCCTGCGGGAGGTCTTTTCCACCCGCCGCACCCGGGAGCGCGATCCGGTCCACCCCGACCTTCGCTCCGGCATGCCGATGATCCGGCTGGGCTACCAGATGAAGGGGGTCGTCGAGGGCGACCCCTCGCTGGCGCGGCTCGGCGCCCAGCGGGTGAAACTCGTCTTCCGCTACGACTTCACGCCGCTCTTCTCGCGCTTGCACGATCCGGTGGAGGAGGTGCCGATTCTCGACGAGTCGGGGGAGACGCTCTCCTTCGCCGAAGCGCCGCGGCTGTATCGCTTCCCGGTGGAGGCGCGGCTCTTCGACGGTCTGCAGGTCCACACCTTCTCCGGCAAGCTCCTCGCCCACAAGTTCGGGCTCGTCCGGGTGGAGCCCGATCCCGAGGTGGAGGCGGACTTCTTCGAGGACCGGGCGGCCTCCATCCCGGCCAGCGTCCTGCGGAGGCGCTGAGGTGGCAGACCGGGAGGGAATGCGCGGATGACGCGGGTCGTGGCGGTGACCGGTGCGACGGGTGGTATCGGCAGTGCGCTCGTCCCGGCGCTCCTGGAACGCGGCGACCGCGTGATCGCGCTCGTGCGCTCGCCGCCGCGCCGCAGCCTTCCCGCCGAGGTGGAGCAACGGGAGTGGGACGCCACCTTCAAGGTGGCTCCCCTCGCAGGCGCGGATGCCGTGGTGCACCTCGCGGGCACGCCGGTGGGAACGCGGCGCTGGACCGCCGGGCGCAAGCGCCAGATCGAACTCTCGCGCATCCTGGGCACGCGCTCGGTCGTCAACGGGATCCGGGCCGCCTCCGGCGTGCGGGTGCTCGTCTCCGCCTCCGGCATCGACTACCACGGCGATACCGGCGAGGCGGTCGTGGACGAGGACGTGCCGCCGGGCGAGGGATTTCTCTCGGATCTGGCGCGCCGATGGGAGCGCGAAGCCATGGCCGCGCGCGAACTGGGCGCGCGCGTCGTGCTGCTACGGACCGGCTTGGTGCTCGCGCGGGGGGAAGGCACCCTCGCCCGCATGGAGCCGATCTTCCGCATCGGGCTCGGCGGCCGCCTCGGCAGCGGAAGGCAGTGGGTTCCCTGGATCCACCGCGACGACGAGATC
>DATGOH010000043.1:0-15791 GCA_035306165.1 Ferdinandcohnia sp. | reverse complement strand
TACCTTCTCCGTCACCGCCCGGCCGAAGATGCCGGAGGGTTTGAAGACGAGAACGAGGATGAGGATCCCGAAGGAGACGGCATCGCGGTAGCTCGAGGAGCCGTAGCCGACGGCCATCGTCTCCACCAGGCCGATCGTCATCCCGCCCACCATCGCGCCACGGATGTTTCCGATTCCGCCGAGCACCGCCGCCACGAAGGCTTTCAGCCCGAGCAGCACGCCCATGGTGGGCTCGATGCGGGGATAGCTCAGGCCGACGAGGATGCCGGCCGCCGCGGCGAGGGCCGAGCCCACCATGAAGGTGAGGGCGATCACGCGGTTGGTGTCGATGCCCATCAGCGCCGCGGTCTTGCCGTCGAAGGAGACGGCGCGCATGGCGGTGCCGAGCCGGGTGTGGAAGACGAGGCGGTGCAGGCCCACCATGAGCACGAGCGCCGCCGCGAGGGTGACCGCCTGCAGGCTACCGAGCGCCACCCCGCCGATCGAAGCGAGGGTCACGTTGGGGATGAGCTCGGGAAAGAAGCGCGGCGACGGGCCCATGAAAAAGGGGAGCTGGCCGATCGCCTGGATGAGCATGGAGACGCCCATCGCGGTGATGAGCGCGTTCAACCTCGGGCTGTCGCGCAACGGCCGGTAGGCGAAGCGCTCGATGACCACGCCGAGGAAGGCGCAGACGGCCATCGCGAGCGAGAGGATGACGAGGAAGCGAGGCTCGCGCGAGAACGCGGGGAGCCAGCTCGCGGCGTAGTAGCCGGCGAAGGCGCCGAGCATGAAGATCTCGGCGTGCGCGAAGTTGATGAGCTGCAGCACGCCGTAGACCATCGTGTAGCCCAGCGCGATGAGGGCGTAGACGGAGCCGAGGGAAAGGCCGTTGACCAGATGTTGGAGGAATTCCGTCACGGCTCGATCGACGTCGCGAAGGTGGCCTTGCCGCCGCGGATCTTCAGGACGACGGCGGGCTTTACCGAGTTGTGGTCCTCGTCGATGGTGATGGTGCCGGTCACGCCGCGGAAGTTGCGGGTGGTGGCGAGGGCGTAGCGGATCGCGGAGCGCTCCAGGGTTCCCACCCGCTCGATGGCGTCGGCGGCGAGCCGAGCGGCGTCGTAGCCGAGCGCGGCGAGCGCGTCGGGCACCTCGCCGTAGGCCTCCCGGTACTTTTGGATGAAGGTCTGCACCACGGGGTCCGGATTCTCGAAGGAGTAGTGGTTCGAGAAGAACGAGCCCTCCATCGCCTCGCCGCCGATCTCGAAGAGCTTGGAGGAATCCCAGCCGTCGCCGCCGAGAAGCGGCACGGCGAGGCCGAGCTCGCGGGCCTGGCGCGCGATGAGCCCCACGTCGGTGTAGTAGCCGGGAACGTAGATGGCTTCCGGCTGCTTGGCGCGGATCTCGGTGAGTTGCGATCGGAAATCGATGTCTCCGGCCGAATAGCTCTGGTCGATGAGCACGGTGCCGCCGAGGTCTTCGAAGGCGCGGATGAAGAAGCTGGCCAGCCCGACCGAGTAGTCGTTGCGCACGTCGCGCAAGACCGCCACGCGGGAGACGCCCAGCTCCTCCCGCGCGAACTTGGCCATCACCAGCCCCTGGAAGGGATCGATGAAGCAGACCCGGAAGACCCAGTGCTTGCCCTCCGTCACGCGCGGGTTGGTGGAGGCGGGGGAGATCATCGGCACGCGGTGCTCCTCGGCGATCGGCGCCATGGCGAGCGATCGCGAGGAGGCGACCTCGCCGAGGAGGACGTGGACCTTGTCGCGCACGATGAGGCGGTTGGCCGCGGCCGCGCTCTCGGTCGGCTTGCCCTGGTTGTCGTAGGTGATGACGCGGATCGGCCGGCCGAGGACGCCGCCCGCCTCGTTGATCTCGCGGACGGCGAGGGCGATGCCGCGGCTCTGGGATTGGCCGAAGGTCGCTTCCGGGCCGGTGAGCGAGCTCACCTCGCCGAAGAGGATCTCGGCCGCGTCGGCGTGCCCGCCGCCGCTCGTGGCACGGCCTCCCGATCGCGCCGACGACTTCTTCTCGCAGGCGCCGAGGGCGAGCGCGATCGCCAAGAGGAGCAGGCAGGCGCGCCTCGATGCGAAGGGCCGATGCTGTCCGACGCCCGTCGGGGCGTGGGGATTACGGCGTTTGGACATCCATCTCCCCGCTGTGCGAAGTCCGTTGCATTCGCCGACCGACGCGGCGGCGGATCGGGACGGTCGGCGTACCGCCTCCGCCGCCTCGCTCCGGCCGGCTCTGCACCAGGCTCCACGGAAAGGCCAAATTGAACAATGTAGAAGCCGAGCTGGTCAACCAAGGAATCTCCGGCGCTTCCACCGCCGAGCCGCCTCGTTGGGCTCGGTCCGCCCGAGCGCGTGGATGTCCGCCGCGTGCGCTCGTTCGTCCGGCGTCCGGTTCGCGGGGCGAGGCAGCGCGATGGCCGCACCCGCCGCCTTGGAAAATTGACACCCCACCGTGGGCCGGCTACCACGGAGCGGATGGACGCGCCCTCGATCCTCATCGTGGATGACAACGAGGAGCTCGCCTCGCTCCTGGGCACGCTCTTCGAGAAGGCCGGGTACCGCAGCCGCGTGCTCCACCGCGGCCGTGAGGCGATCGCCGCCATCGAGGAGGATCCGCCCGCCGCCGCGGTGGTCGACATCCTCTTGCCCGACGTGGTCGGCTACAAGGTCGCCAAGCACCTCATCGAGCGGGACATCCCCTTCGTCTTCGTCACCGGCGTCTTTCGCGGCGCCCGCCTGGCGCGCGAGGGCACGGAGCGCGAGGGGGCGAAGGCCTATTTCGAGAAGCCTTTCGAGGCGGGGAAGCTGGTGGACTTCATCCGCAGCCTGGTGCCCCCGCCCGAGCGGCGCGAGGAGCCGGCGGAGGAGTTCGACCTCGACATCGACCTGGACCTCACCGAGGCGGGCGAGCCGGCGGGCGCACTCGAGATGACCGGCCAGATCCGGGTGGAAGCGGGCTCGGTGCAGGCGGTGCTCTCCGGCGAGGACTTCCACCTCCCGGCCGCTTCGCCGGAGCAGGTGCTGGTGCGGCCGCGGAGCGCCGAGCCGGAGGAGGTGGAGGAGGTCGTGGAAGACGACGGCCGGAGCCGGAGCGGACGGCTGCGCGACAACCTCCCCCACCTGATGGGCGCCTTCTGGCAGGCACGGGAGACCGGCGAGATCCTCTTGCAGCGGGGAAAGGCCAAGCGGGCGATCTTCTTCGAGCGGGGCGTACCCGTCTTCGCGCTTTCCAACCTCGCCGCCGAGCGCCTCGGAACGTTCCTCGTGCGCGTGGGGCGGATCACCGAGGAGCAGCACAAGGAGGCGTTGGGCCGCGTCGGCGGCGACGGCCGCCGCCTCGGCGAGGTGCTCGTCTCCATGGGCGTGTTGCAGGAGGCGGAGCGGATGTACTACGTGGCCCAGCAGGTCAAGGCCATCATCTACGCCGCCTTCGCCTGGGAGGACGGGACCTACCGGATGAGCTTTCTCGAAAAGGCCCGCCACGAGCCCATCCGCCTGGGCATCCATCCCGCCCAGCTCATCTCGCGCGCCATCAAGAAGATCTATCCGCTGTCGCGCTTCAAGCGCCTCCTCGCCCCCGAGGACCGCCTCGTCCCCGCCGCCGACCCGCTCTTCCATCTGACCGAGGTCGAGCTCGAGACCTGGGAGGCGCAGCTCCTCGCCCGCGCCACCAAGGACCGCACCGTCGCCGAGCTCCTCACCCTCACCCCCCGCCCCCAGCACGCCGTCTACGGCTCCCTCGCCGCCTTCCTCGGCCTGCGCATCCTCGAGAAGCTGAAGACGTGAGCCGGCTGCCACGCCGTGCTCGCGCTCGTCGCTCCGCCCTGCGCACATCTGAAGTCACCGTTCTCGCGTCCGCCGTGCACATCTCGTCCCAGCGCATCTCGAAGCCCTCGTTCTTGCGTCCGCCGCAGCGGCTGTCGTTGCCGCACCCAACCTGGTCCCAACTTGATTCGGCGGAGCGCGCCGCGCTCTCAACTCGACTCGGCGCGTGAGTGAGTTGTGCCGGTTGGTCCGGAGCAGAGAATTGGCGGCCGGCGTCGTCCAGGCCATCGGAAGACTGGTGTTGGACCGACTTCCGCTCCGTTGTCGTGGCACTTCCGTGCATTCCAGGTTCATCGGTTCACGTGTGATTGCCACAGGAGCGTCAGCATTCATGTGGTGAGCATGGCGGCGGCAAAGCCGACTCGGCGGCACGAAGGCTGGCAGACCGGCGGCGCCGCACGAGCACGCATTCGATTTGCGAGCATTCGGCGTGAAGTCGATTGAAGTGGAGACGGAAGGCGCGGGCGATCGGCCACCGCACACGAATCCGTGAGCTATGCCCCCGGATCAGTGTGCGATTCGAGCCTGTGCTCCGCCGAATCAAGATGGCTTGTCCGCTGCTTTCGCTCGTGCTCGATCCGACTCGGTGGCCAGCGACGCTCGTGAAAGGCGGCACGATTGCGGCGAAGTGCAGAAGGTGAGGTCCAGCGGAGATCCGCACATCGTCGCGCTTCTACCTCAGGCCGCTTCGAGCGCGAGATCGAGGTTCGTGACGAGAGACGGGTGCGGTGCGTCGTGCATCCAGGGAAAGGTCAGTGGTACGGGGGTGGAGGCTGCAACGGCGGGTAAGGGAGGGAGCTTCCACGCACGGCGGAGGAGCCAGGTCCGCGGCTCGACGACGAGCCAGCGGCTCTCGGGTGGAAAGCGCCTTGGGCAGGGCCCACCGGTGCAGGGATCGATGCCATGGGGCCAAGGACGGCCCTCGCGCTCTGCGTGGATGCGGCCGTTCTCGCGGACGTAGCGGATGGCGTGCTGGACCTCCCTGGGGGTGCGCAGGACGTGCAGATGGTAGCGGTCGGCGAAGACGTGACCGGTCCTGCACATCACGCGGTTGAGCTCGGCGGCAATACGAGCGCAGAGCGTGCGCATTCCGCGAGAGAGCGCATCGTTCCCATCCGCCTCGACAATCAGATGCATGTGATTCGACTGGATGGAGAACTGCGTGAGCCGCATCCCCCCTACGCCGCGCAGCCGCCAGAAGACGGAGCGGATGGCCGCCATCATGCGCGCGTGGCGCAGATTCCATACATCCGGCAGCACCCGTAGCGTGACGCGCGCGGGGCAATGTCTTGGAATCGTTTCTCGTTTCACATGGGGGACGCCTGGGCGTTTCCCCTTCGGCTTGCGCCCTGCGCCTTCGCGCCTCCCGCCCCACGTCGCAAGCCGCAGTTCCTGTTGTCTCGACTTCGACCTCCTTGTCATCTGCACCCTCTCGCAAGCTTCCGTAGGATAGAACAGATGTTCAGCAAGCGCAAGCCGAGGTCGTGAAAGTTTCATGCCATCGTGAAAGTGTCTTCGTGCTTGTCTCTTGGGACTGGTTGGTTGCGATGTCTGTCGATGAAGTGCCCGCATCATCTGCAATGAGTCTTCCGCTCCGCCGAATCGAGTTGGCGACTAAATGAGAGAATGAGGAGGGGTGTCCGAGATGGGAGGCGATCGAGAACGCGGCGCATGCTGGGCGAAGATGTGGAGTGGTGTGCAGTGACGTGAGCGGTGAAGACGGGAGGCGCGCTTCGCCGATTCAATGTGCGGAGGCGGGGGGCGGGTGAGGTCGAGCTGCAAGGGATGAGCGAGAACAGTGAAAGCTCGTCCGGAGGAGATTGGGGAGGAGGCGGCGGAGGGGGGTGGCGGCTTTCAGCGACGGATCGTACGGAGGACGCGGCAGGGATTGCCGGCGGCGACGACGTCGGAGGGGATGTCTCTGGTGACGACGCTCCCTGCGGCGATCACGGTGCGGTCGCCGATCCGCACGCCCGGGAGAAGGATGGCGCCTCCGCCAACCCAGACGTCCTCGCCAATGTCCACGGGCTTTCCGGATTCCACCTGCCTCCGCAAGGAAGCATCGACGGGATGGACGGCGGTGTAGATCTGCACCGCCGGGCCGAAGAGGCTGTAGCTGCCGATGCGCACCCGGCATACGTCCAGGAGGACGCAGCCGAAGTTGAAATAGACGCGCTCGCCGAGCTCGATGTTCGTTCCGTAGTCGCAGTAGAAGGGAGGCTGCAGCCAAACGCTGTCGCCGCCTCGGCCGAAGAGTTCTTCGGCAATCCTTCTTCGTTCCGCCTGGTCGGGAGCACCCGGCTCCAAGGTTTTCAGGCTGGCGTTCAGACGCGTGCAGAGCTCCCGTGCCCGCGCGCGTGCGGCGACCAGCTCGGCGTCCATGGGATCGTAGGGCTCCCCGGCGAGCATTTTCTCCCGCTCGGTACGCATCCTGGCTCCACGCCGAAGATGGGCACGGCGGTCGACGGTGCCCAAGAGCCCGGCATACCCCCCGAATCGAGTTGGGCGTTGGAGCGATGGAGCGGCGGGACTTTGGTTCGGGGGTCGGAGAGCGAGCAACCGAAGTGCCGGGCTGGGGCGCGGCGGTCAGGCGGCGGTGGGGTCGGTGCCGGTGGGGGGAAGAGAGACGTAGGGTTCGAGGGGGGCGAGGGCGCGGCGGTGGGCGTCGCAGCCGAGGACGGCGAGGGCCTCGGCGTCGACGGGGGGCCGGACGAACCGCGCGACGAGGCGGTCGATGCGGCGGCCCGCCTCGGCGATGCGTGCCTCCGGGACGCGGCCTCGTCGCACGGCCGCCACCAACGCCTCGACGGCGCGCGCCTGCACCTCCTCGTGGTGGCAGACCAGGAAGAGGTCCACGCCGGCCATCACCCCCTCGACCACCGCCTCCTCGATGGAGAAGTGGTCGGCGATGGCCTTCATCTCCAGGTCGTCGGAGATCACTACGCCCTCGTAGGCCCAGCGATCGCGGAGGATGCCGTCGAGCGCGGGGCGGCTCATCGTGGCGGGCCGCTCGGGGTCGATGCGCTCGAAGACCACGTGCGCCGTCATGATCGAAGCGACCTGCGGCGCCACACGGCGGAAGGGAAGGAGCTCCACCGCCTCGAGCCGCTGTATGTCGTGCGGTAGGCGCGGGAGGTCGCGGTGGCTGTCCTGGTGCGTGTCGCCGTGCCCGGGGAAGTGCTTGGCGCAGGCCGCCACACCCTCGGTCTGGAGGCCATCGATCAGGGCGGCGCCGAGCCGCGCAACCACCTCCGGGTCCGAGGAGAACGAGCGGTCGCCGATCACGGGATTGGCGGAGTTGGTGTCCACGTCCAGGACCGGGGCGAAGTCGAGATCCACGTTCACCGCGCGCAGCTCGCGCGCGAGCACGCGGCCGACCTCGCGAGCCACGTTCTCGTCGCCGAGCCGGCCGAGCGCGCGCATCGGCGGGATCGAGGTGAAGGGGGCGCCGCGCAACCTGCGCACCCGGCCGCCCTCCTGATCGATGGAAGTGAGGAGCGGGCGGTCGACCGCGCCCTTGATCTTGGCGAGCAGGCGGGCGAATTGCTCCGCCGACTCGAAGTTGCGCGCGAAGAGGATGACGCCCGTCACCCCGCGTTCGAGGAGCGCGCGCGCACCACGCGGCAGGTCGAGCCCGGGAAAGCCGATGCAGAAGAGCTTCGAGACGGCCTGTTCGAGAGTGGCCACCGGCGCAGTCTAGCGCGCGGAGCGAGGCGGCGAAAGCGCGGTGTGGCGCGGCTCAGGCGCCGACGAGAACGGCCTTGCGGTTGACGAATTCGAGGATGCCGTCGCGGGCGAGTTCGCGGCCGTAGCCGGAATGCTTGACGCCGCCGAAGGGGAGGCGCGGGTCGGAGGAAACCATCGCATTGACGAAGGTGAGGCCGGCCTCGATCTCGTCGACGAAGCGGGCCTGTTCGGCGGGGTCGTTCGTCCACACGCTGGAGCCGAGGCCGAAAGGCGTGGCGTTGGCGAGCGCGATCGCCTCGTCGATGTCGCGGACGCGGAAGAAGAGCGCGACCGGACCGAAGACCTCCTCGGAAAACGCCCGTGCGCTTTGCGGCACGTCGACGAGCACGGTCGGCGGGTAGTAGAAGCCTGGGCCCTCGATCGGCTTGCCGCCGACGAGCACCCGCGCTCCCTTCGCCACGGCGTCGTCCACCTGCGCCGCCACCCCGTCGCGGATTCCCGCGGTGGCCAGCGGACCGATCTGCGTGTCCTCCTCCAAGGGATCGCCCACCTTCAGCCGGGAGAGCCCGTCGAGGAAGAGCTCCGTGAAGCGTTCGTAGACGTCTTCGTGCAGGATGAACCGCTTCGCCGCGATGCACGATTGGCCGCTGTTCACGTTGCGCGCCGTGACTCCCGTCCGCGCCGCGGCTTCGAGGTCGGCGCTGGGCATGACGACGAAGGGATCGCTGCCGCCCAGCTCGAGCACCGTCTTCTTGAGGTGGCGGCCCGCCACCGAGGCGACGGCGGCGCCGGCGAGATCGCTGCCGGTCAAGGTCGCCGCGGCGATGCGCGCGTCCCCGAGGATGCGCGCCACCTGGTCGTGGTCGATGAAGAGGTTCTGGAAGACTCCCTCGGGAAAGCCGGCACGCGCGAAGATCTCCTCCACCGCCAGCGCGCACTGCGGGACGCTGGGCGCGTGCTTGAGCAAGCCGACGTTGCCGGCCATGAGCGCGGGCGCGGCGAAGCGGAAGACCTGCCAGAAGGGGAAGTTCCACGGCATCACCGCCAACACGGGGCCGAGGGGTAGGTGCCGCACCCAGGCGCGCTTGCCCTCGATCTCGACCGGCTCGTCGGCCAGCATCTCGGCGGCGTGATCGGCGTAGTGGCGGCAGACCCACGCGCACTTCTCCACCTCCGCGCGCGCGGCGGCGATCGGCTTGCCCATCTCCTCGGCCGCGATGCGCGCGAGGCGCTCCTTCTCCGCGTAAAGCAGGTCGGCGGCCTTGCGCATCCGCTCGGCGCGCTCGGCAAAGGAAGTCCGCCGCCACGCAGCGAAGGCGGCATGTGCGCGTTCGAGCCGCTTTTCGAGGGCGGCGTCGTCGAGCGCGTCGAAGGTCCGGATCGTCTGCCCCGTGGCCGGGTTCATCGTGGCGAAGCGCATGGTTCCTCCTCGAAGAGCCGGGAGTATAGCGGCCGGGGAGGAGCGCCGCCTTCGCATCGGGAACCGCCCCAAGGGGTTCACCCGAGATCGGTCGCCCCGTGGAATGCCCGAAGCCCTTTCGGTGGCGTCTGGTGCATCTTCCACCCAAAGTGAGAATCGATGTATGAATCGCCGTAGAGACGAACGAGCGGGAAGCACGCTCTGAAGGAGCGCGCTCGAGGGGTGTGGGATGAACGCGTTGCGTACGATGGTGGTCGCCGGGCTCGGACTCGTCGTGTTGCTCGCGACCGGATGCGGATCCGATCCGAAGCTCTCCTGTGGAAAGGGGACCAAGCGCAAGGGCGATCGCTGCGTTGCGGACGTCGCCGGGGGCTCGGCGTCTGCGGCGAGGGAACCGACCTGGTCGAAGGCGTCTGCGTGCCGCTCGGAGATTCCTCGCTGCCGGATCGCTGCGGGGAGGGGACCGAGCTTCGAGACGGCGTTTGCGTATCCACCGTCGAGCGGGTGGAGTGCGGCGAGGGCACGAGGCTCGAGGACGGAACGTGCGTGTCGACGATCGCGCAGACGTATTTCGTCGGTCGATTCGACGGACGGGGAAGGGCGATCCGAAATCTCGAAGTCGCCAATCCGGGAGGCATCGGCGGCCTGTTTTACATCCTCGCCCAGGGAGCGGTGGTCCAGAACCTGCGCCTGGTCGACGTCGACGTGGTCGGCGGCAATAGCGTGGGAGGGCTCGCGGGACGGCTGAGGGGAGCCTGGGTCTATGGCGTCCACGTCACGGGCACGATCAACGGTAAGGACTACGTCGGCGGGCTGGTCGGACGTCTGCTTACAGGGTCCGTCGAGACCTGTTACGCGACGGGGTGGGTGACGGGCACACTCGATGTCGGTGGGCTGATCGGCCGTGTGCTCGAGCCGACGACGACGATCAGAGAATCGTACGCCTCCGGCGCCGCCCAACGGGGTACCACAGAGGTCTTCGGCTCGCTGGTGGATGCCTCCTCGAGTTACAGCGTTTCGAGGAGCTATTTCCTCGATCCGGAAAGCGACAGCGCGCCCCGTGGCCCGGGCACATCGCTCAGGCGCGCGGAGTTCGGACGCGAGGAGTCCTTCGACTGGGATTTCACCCGGACGTGGAAGATGGTGGGCTTCCCCGATCCGGACTTCCGTCGACCGGTTCTCAGGGCGAACCCCGAGGAGCCATAGCGCCCGGGCGACCCGCCGCGGCGCGCAGCGCGACGCCTCTTTTCACTTTCGCTGCAGCAGCCCCTCCGCGAAGAAGGTGAGCAGGCCGACGGCGAGGAGCAGGCTCCAGAGCGGTGCGCTCTTGCGCCGTCCGTCCGTCGGTGCCTCGGCGACCTGCGCCTTGGCGCCGCCGAGCAGGGCCTGCAGCTCGGAGCGTTCGAGCCGGCGCGTATCGGATTCGCGCGGGCTGACGTGGGCCGTGAAGAACGGCTGCGTTGCGCCGTCGCCCACGCGGGCACGATGGATGCCGGGCCGTTCGGCCACGAGCTGGACGCCTCCTTCGGCCACCGCGTGCTCGAGCTCGCGCCCCTCGGGATCGAGGATGGCGGTGGGCGGCGCCTCGTCGCTCCAGGCCAGATCGACGCGCTCGCCGAGCACCACGCTCGCCGCGCGCCGCTCGTCGAGGGTGCGCGCCAGGTAGCTCGTCATCTGCCGCATGGCGGGCAGGAAGCTCGGCTGGATCGCCCAGTCGCTCCAGTCGCGATCGACCGTGGAGGCGAAGAGCATCACCCGGCCGGAACCGATCTCCTTCTCGACCAGCGCGGGCGCGCCGTCGTCGAAGGTGGCGAGCACGCGCGCGCCCTCGCCCGGACGGAGGAGGAAGTACCGCCGCGTGCGCACGGTCGACAGCCCCTCGAGCGCAGGTCCGGAGAAGATGCCGAGGATGGGATGGTCGAAATCGAAGGTCGAGAAAAGGGCGCCACCCTCCTCGCTCCCCTCCTTGCCGACGGTCTTGGGCACATGCAGCGCAAGGGGAAGGAGGTCGCCGAAGACCTCGTTGTAGGCGTCGGCATCGACCTGGTCGCCCAGCGCGAAAAAGAGCCCTCCGCCGCCGCGCACGAAGTCGGCGATCCGCTCGGCGAGGGCGCGGTCCGGGGCGCGGACGTTGAGCAGGAGGAGCGCGTCGAAGGGATCGAGCGGCTGGCGAGCGAGGTGGTCGGCGTCCACCGTGCGCGCCTCGATGGGCGAGGCTCCGCCGGAGCGCAGTGCGGTCTCCACGAAAAAGGCCTCGTCGCGGTAGCGCACGGGGGAAGGTGCGCCGTTGGCTACGAGCACGCGGAGATCGCGCGGCACGTGGGCGACGAAGGTGCGCTCGTCGTCCTCCGGGAGCGCGTCGGGGGAAAGCCGCACCGCGCCGACGTAGATGCCGCCGGTGGGGAAGCGGTGCAGCAGGCGCTTGGTGGCGGCGCCGCCGGCTGGGACGTCCACGAAGGTCTTGGCCACCAGCTCCTCCCCCACGAAGAGTTCGGCGACGCGGTCGCGCACCTCCTCGTCGCCGAAGTTCTGCACGGTGAAGGTGATGGCGCGGCCGCGCGCGCCGAGTTCCGGCGCGGGCTCGACCCGTAGCTCCGTGATCGCCAGGTTCGGCATCGCCTCGCCGCGGGCGGCGTCGAGCACGACCACCTCCGGCTGCACCTCGCCCTCCTCGGTGCGCACGGTGGGCGGCGGTGCGTCCAACCTCCAGCCGCTCGCGGCGAGGTCGGTGGCGACGAAGATGCGCTTGGCCGGCAACGGGCTCTCGGCGAGCGCCTGTGCGGCGGCCTGGACGCAGGCGGTGAGGTCGGCCTCGAGGTAGCCGGCTTCCGCCTCGTCGATGGTGCGGCGGGCGCGCCCTCGATCGAAGGAGGGCGGCTCGATCTCGCGCGGGCGGCCGTCGCACACGACCACGGTGACGGGCTCCTCGGCGAGGCGGTCGGCGAGTACGCGCCGCGCGTCCTTGCGCGCGTTCTCGAAGACGCTTCCCCCTCCCCACCGCATCGAAAGCGAGGCGTCGAGGACGATCGCAATGGCCGCGGGGCCCTCGGCCGTGGCGGAGGCCGCGGCGGGCGCAGCGAATTGCGGACGGGCGATCGCAAGGGGGACGAATAGGAGGAGCGCGGTGCGTGCGAGCAGGAGCAACAGCCGCTTGAGCCGAATGCGGCGGACGTTTTCGCGCTGCGAGCGCAGCACCAGTTCCAGCGCGGCGAAGGGATGGGGCCGGGGGCGCCGCCGCTGGAGCAGGTGGATGAGGATGGGCAGAAGCGCCAGCAGCGCGCCCCAGGCGAGCCACGGATGCGCGAAGCTCACCGACATCTCAGGCGCTCCTCTCGCGCTGCGAAAGATGCCGCAGAAGCAGGCGGTCCATGGGGGCGTCCGTGCGCGCGAGCTCGTAGGTCACGTCGGCCTGCAGGCTCAGCGCGCGCGCGTTCTCCCGCAGCTTCTCCATCTCTCGCAGGTAGGAGGCGCGGATCTCGCGCGGGTCCACTTCGATCTCCCCCTCGCCCTCGAGCCCGACGAAGCGCGTGGCATCTTCGAAGGGGAATTCGAGTTCCCAGGGATCGAGGACGTGGAAAATCGAAACGTCGTTTTTCATGCGGCGCAGGTCGGTGATGCGCGCGACGGCCTGCGGGCGGAAGTCGAAGAGATCCGAGAGCACGAAGATCGCCGCGCGCCGTCGGACTTTCTCCGCCACGAAGTCCACCGCGCGTCCGAGGTCGGTCGTGCCGCGCGGCTCCACCTTCTCGAGTATCGAGAGCACCGCGGGAAAGTGGCCGACGTGCGCGCGTGGGGGCAGGTAGTGCAGGTCCTCTCCCTGCGCGATCACCAGGCCCACCGCGTCCTGCTGCCGCACGAGGAGGTAGGCGAGCGCCGCCGCGAGGACGGTGGCGTACTCGAGCTTGGACAGCCCCTCGTCCGGCCCGCGGTAGCCCATGGAGGCCGAAGCGTCGAGCACGAGGAACGCGCGCAGGTTCGTCTCGTGCTCGAACTGCTTGACGTAGTAGCGGTCGAGCTTGCCGTAGGCCTTCCAGTCGATGTGGCGCAGCTCGTCGCCGGGCGCGTACTCCTTGTGTTCGGCAAACTCCACGCTCTGCCCCTGGTGCGGCGAGCGGTGCAGGCCCGAGAGCAGGCCCTCCACCACCGCCCGCGCGCGGAGCTGGATGGTGCCGAGCGTGGCGAGGAGCTTGGGATCGAGAAGGGGGACGGCCAATCTACGCTCCGAGCAGACGGTCGACGACGTCCTCGCTGCGGATCCCCTCGGCCTCCGCCGAGAAGTTCACCTGGATGCGGTGGCGCAGGACGGGCTTGGCCAGCGCGCGCACGTCCTCCCGCTCGGCGGCGAACCGCCCGTGGAGGATGGCGCGTGCCTTGGCGGCGAGGATGAGATTCTGCGAAGCGCGCGGGCCCGCGCCCCAGGCGACGTACTTTTGCACGAAGTCGGGCGCGTCGGGCTCCTTGGGGCGCGTGCGGCGCGCGAGCCGGACCGCATAGCGGACGGTGTCCTCGGCCACGGGCACGCGGAGCACCAGCTCCTGCATCTCCAGGATCTGCTGCGGTCCGAGCACCTTCTCCAGCCGCTTTTGGTCGCTCCGGGTGGTCTGCATCACCACCTGCACTTCCTCGTCCTCGCTCGGATAGCCCACGTCGATCATGAACATGAAGCGATCGAGCTGGGCCTCGGGCAAAGGATAGGTGCCTTCCTGCTCGATGGGGTTCTGCGTGGCGAAGACGAGGAAGGGAAGCTCGAGGGGATAGGTGCGCCCGCCCGCGGTGACGCGCCGCTCCTGCATCGCCTGCAAGAGTGCCGCCTGCGTCTTGGGGGGCGTGCGGTTGATCTCGTCCGCGAGGACGATCTGGGCGAAGAGAGGACCCTTCACGAAGCGGAGTTCGCGGCGCCCGGTGGTCCGATCCTCCTGCAGGATGTCGGTGCCCGTGATGTCCGAAGGCATGAGGTCGGGCGTGAACTGGATGCGGTTGAAGCTGAGATCCAGCACCTGGGCGAGCGTGGAGATGAGCAGGGTTTTCGCGAGCCCCGGCACGCCCACGAAGAGGCAATGCCCCTGGGCGAAGAGGGCGACCAGGAGGTGATCGATCACCTCCTGCTGGCCCACGACGCGCTTGCCGAGCTCGCGGAGGATGCGCTCGCGGGCCTGGCCCAGCCACGCCACCGCTTCCAGATCGTCCGGGGTTGCTTCCAGTCTCAAGGATCGCCTCCAGCGGGCGGCCGTCCGCCCAGCAGTTCGATCGCCCGCCTTGCGCGGGCCTCGAGCTCTCCGTCGCCGGTCGCGCGGGCGACGAGGAAGAGCCGGTGGTGGAGCTCCGGGTCGAAGGGGTTGACCGAGAGCGAGCCTTCCAGAAACGGCCGGGCGCGGGGCGCATTTCCCTTCTGCATGAGCGCCCGGGCGAGATTCAGGTTCGTCAGCGCGTCGCTCGGATCGAGCGCGTGCGAGGCTTCGAGCACCTCGAGGGCACGGTCCGCCTGTTCGAGGGCGAGCAGCGTGATCGCGTACTTGTTCGCGAGAGGGGCGTGCTTGGCTCCGATGCGCTCGAAGGCCCGTTCGAACTTCGCGGCGGCGGCGCCGAGCTTGCCGCGGGCGCGCAGAAGCTCGCCGAGGTGCGCCGCCTTGCGCGCCTCGGGGTCCTCGATGGAGCGGAAGGCGGAGAGCTCGGTGGGCTCGTCCTCGCCCGCCTCGCGGAAGCGCGGCCGCACCTCCTCCGCGATCGCCGATTCGGTGGGGTATTCGCGGCGCTGCAGGTGCCGGCGCCAGGCGGCTTCGAAGAGGGGGAAGGGCTTGCCGTAGACCGCCGCCACCGCCTCGCGGTCGCTCTGGCCGGTCGCGAGCGCATCGAGCAGCCGGGAGACATTGCCCGCAGCCTCCCCTTCGAGGAACTCGATGGCCGTGAAGACCTCCGCGAAGGCGAGCGCCGCATCCCGGGCGGTGGGGAGGAGGGCGATCGACGGATGCATCGCATCGAAGGTGATGAGGCGGTCCTCCTTCACCGCGTCGCGCAAGAGCGCCTGCGCGCCGGGGTGGAGCGCCCCGCCCGGCGCGTCGCGCCAGGCCGTCTCGAAGTACTTGGCGATGCCCTCGTGCAGCCAGATCGGCGTGCGGTTCTTGCTCTTCCGCGTGACGAGGAGGTGGATGTATTCGTGCGCGAGCGTGTCGCGCCATTCGTAGCCCCGCAAGAGCGCCTTGGGGCTGGTCACCATCAGCTTGTCGAACTTGCAGACGGCGATGGTACCGGTGGTCCGGATGGCCTCGATCGAGAGCGTGGAGACCTTCGCGAGCTCTTCGGCGCTCTGCACCACCTCCACGCGGATTTTCTCGCCCTCGGGTTGGATGCCGAGCAGCCGCCCGATCCGCTCCCAGGACGCCTCGAGGGTCTCGAGCGCCCAGGGCGCGAGGATCTCGTCCTTGCCCGGAGGGAAGAGGAAGACGAAGTGCGCGCTCTCCACGCGACGGTGGTTGCGCACGACCGCGTGCGTTTCCTCGGCGAGGCGGATCCAGTCCTCGTCGCCCAGGCGGCGGAAGATCTCCGCGGCCTCCTCGTAGCGCCCCTGGTGGTGGCGAACACGGCCGAGCAGGTGGAGGATGCGTGGGTCGTTCGGCCGATCGGCGAGCAGCGCCTCGGCGAGCTGCGCGGCCCGGGGGACGTCCCAGGCATCCAGCGCGCGCTCGGCCTCGGGCAGCGAGGGTGCGGCGGCCGCCACCCGAGCGGCTCCGAGCCAGGCCAGAAGGAGCGGGAGGAGGGCGCGCCTCATTTCACGATCTCCTCGTAGTACTCCTGCACCGGTCCCTCGAAGCTCTCGGGCGCCTTCTTCTTCATCGCGTCGAGGATCTCCTTGCGGTACGCCTCCG
>DATGOH010000042.1:0-11040 GCA_035306165.1 Ferdinandcohnia sp. | reverse complement strand
TTCGCGCTCTTCACCAGCGTGCGCAACATGGTGCACGCCTACGAGATCCTCGCGGCGCGGCTGCCCTATCGTGTCCTCTTGCAAGGCGAGCTCCCCAAGGCGCGGCTGCTCGAACTCTTCGTGGAGAAGCCCAGCGTCCTTTTCGCCACCTCCTCCTTCTGGGAAGGCGTGGACGTCCCCGGCCGGGCGCTCTCGCTGGTGGCGATCGATCGGCTGCCCTTCGCCTCGCCCTCCGATCCGCTGGTGGCGGCGCGGATCGAGGCGCTCGAGGCGCGCGGCGTCGAGGCCTTCTCGGCCTACCAGGTGCCCCGCGCCGCGATCGCCCTGCGGCAGGGCTTCGGGCGCCTCATCCGGAGCCGGTCGGACCGCGGTATCGTCGCCATCCTCGACCGCCGCATCGTCACCCGCGGCTACGGTCGAACCTTCCTCGGCTCCCTCCCCGACGTGCGACGCTTCGCCCGCTTCGAAGAGCTCGGCGTCTTCTGGGAGGCGGTGGAGCAGGCTTTCACGGAAGAAGGCTGATCAGCCCCTCCCGGATCTCGTGGTAGCGCGCCTTGCCCCAGGCGAGGCCGTCGGTTCCGTGGAGCAAAGGATGGCGCGTGAGGCGAATCCGGGGGTCGAAGGTGGCCACCGTCACCGCGTGCGGTTCCTCGATCACCGCCACCCGCGCCCGCTCCTCCAGCCGGACGAGGAGGCGCTTCTTGTCGGAGGGGGAGAGCATGCGGTCCAGGCCGAGCACGAGGATCTCGGGATGATCCCGCCGCGCCCGATCGAGGAGCGGAAGGAGGCGCGCCGCGCGCTCGCGGGCCTCGCCGGCGAGCGCGTCGATCCGCGCGGCGAGCGCCGGCGGCTCCACGCCGCGCACCAGCGCCTCGGTCAGGGCGAGCAGGAAGCGTTGGTGGCTCTTCGGGTGCGCATCCCGGCTCTGGTCGATGGCATCCGCGAGGCGCAGCCCCCGATCGCTGCAGACGAAACCCCGTCCCGGCGCGTCGATGGCGCGGGCGTCCTCGTCGGCGCCCTCGTAGGCGGGCACCCCCTTGCGCAGGAATTTCACCGCCGTCAGCAGGCCGTCGAAGTCGGCGTGGGCGAAGACGTGATCCACTTCGCCGATCTCCTCCACGAGGCCGGGATGGACGAGCTCCGGGCTGGCCGGCGCGCTCTCCTTGTCCACGAGGAGGAAGCGGGGATCGTCCCGGTAGCGCTCCCACGCGGGGTGGGGATGGTGGTCGATCCATCGCGCCAGCCGCAGGCCGAGCGCCTCGATGAAGGGGCGGGTCGCCTGCTCGAAGCGGTCCTTGGCCGCGAAGGCGAGGTCGAGGGTGACGACCCGCCCGAGCGGTGGCGGCGAGGGGAGCCGCTTGGGGGTTTCCACGTAGACGATCCGCAAAGCCGTTCTCCCGGAAGGGGGCGACGATAGTCCTTCTCGACGTTCCCTGCCGTTCGTTCCGCCGCCTCGAGCCTTCCAAGGGTGCGAAGTTGACCGCGGGTCGGGCTCGGGCGAACCTGTTCCCATGGACCATCGCCCGGCGGAGGCGGCACACGGCCCGGACATTCCCGACAGTCTCCCACTGATACCGGTCAGGGACCTGGTCGTCTTCCCCTACATGATCGTGCCGCTCTTCGTGGCGCGAAACGTGTCGGTCGCCGCGGTGGAGGAGGCCATGGCGGCCGACCGCCTCCTCTTCCTCGCCTCGCAGCGCGACATGGCGGAGGAAAACCCCGGGGAGGGCGGCATCCACGCCATCGGCACGGTCGGGATGGTGATGCGGCGGCGCAAGCTCCCCGACGGCCGCCTCAAGCTCCTCGTGCAGGGGCTGGCGAAGGGGAGGATCCTTCGCTTCGTCCACGAGCGCCCCTACCTCCGGGTGGAGATCGAAGAGATCCCGGAGCCGCCCGCGACCGCCGTGGGTCCGGACGCGGAGGCGTTGATCCGCGTCACCCGCAAGAACCTCCAGGAGGTGATCGAGAACGGCAAGGCGCTTTCCCCGGAGGTGGTCGAGGTCGTCTCGGGGATCCATCACCCCGGACGCCTGGCCGACCTGGTGGCGGCCCACATCTCTCTGGCCGTGGACGAGGCGCAGGCGCTCCTCGAGATGGACGATCCGATGGAGCGGCTCCGGCGCGTCAACGACCTGCTGTTGCGCGAGCTCGCCGTCCAGAAGGTGCAGAACGAGATCCAGGCGCAGGCCCGCGAGGAGATGAGCCGCTCGCAGCGCGAGTACATCCTTCGCGAGCACCTCCGGCAGATCAAGGCGGAGCTGGGCGAGGGCGACGGGCGGGCCGAGGAGATCGACGAGCTGCGCCTGCGCATCGCCCGGGCGCGCATGCCTCCGGAGGTGGAGACCGAGGCGAACAAGCAGCTCCGCCGCCTCGAGGGGATGAGCGGCGATTCCGCGGAGGCGGCGGTGATCCGCACCTACGTGGAGACGCTCTGCGAGCTTCCCTGGTCGGTGCGCACCGAGGACAACCTCGATCTTTACCGCGCCAAGCAGATCCTCGACGAGGATCACGACGGGCTGGAAGAGGTGAAGGAGCGGCTCCTCGAATACTTGGGCGTGCGCAAGCTCAAGGCGGAGACGAAGGGGCCGATCCTCTGCCTCGTGGGACCGCCCGGCGTGGGCAAGACCTCGCTCGGCCGGAGCGTCGCCCGTGCGCTGGGGCGCGCTTTCGTGCGCGTCTCGCTCGGCGGCGTCCGCGACGAGGCGGAGATCCGCGGCCACCGGCGCACCTACGTGGGGGCGATGCCGGGGAGGATCATCGCCGGCATCAAGCAGGCGGGCAGCCGCAACCCGGTGATGGTCCTCGACGAGATCGACAAGCTCGGCCAGGACTTTCGGGGCGATCCTTCCGCGGCCCTGCTCGAAGTCCTCGATCCCGAGCAGAACAACAAGTTCCGCGACCACTACCTCCACGTGGACTTCGACCTCTCGGAGGTCCTCTTCCTCGCCACGGCCAATCTCCTCGAGCCCATCCCCGGACCGCTCCTGGATCGCATGGAGGTGCTGCGGATCGCCGGCTACACGGAGTGGGAGAAGCTCCGCATCGCCAAGCGGCACCTCATCCCCCGCCAGATCGCGGAGAACGGCCTGACCGCCGAGCGGATCCGCTTCACCGACGAGGCCGTCCTCGCCCTGATCCGCGGCTACACGCGCGAGGCGGGCGTGCGGGGGCTGGAGCGCGAGATCGCTTCCCTCTGCCGCAAGGTGGCTCGGCAGGTGGCGGAGGGTCGGGCCCGGCCGGTGCGCATCACGCCTGCGCGGCTCGAGCGCCTCCTCGGTCCGCCGCGCCACGTGGACGATCCGGCGAGCCTGGAGGACGAGGTCGGGGTGGTCACCGGCCTGGCCTGGACGCAGGCGGGCGGCGAGGTCCTGCACGTGGAGGCGGTGGCCGTTCCGGGGAAGGCGGGCCTCATCCTCACGGGACATCTGGGAGAGGTGATGAAGGAGAGCGCACGCGCCGCCCTCACCTGGGTGCGCGCGCGGGCCGATGCGTTCGGAATCGACCCGGCGTTCTTCGCGGACAACGAGATTCACATCCACGTGCCGGCGGGCGCCATCCCCAAGGACGGACCTTCCGCCGGGGCCGCGATGGCCGTCGCGCTCGTGTCATTGGCCAGCGGCGTGCCGGTGCGCCACGACGTGGCGATGACCGGAGAAATTTCCCTACGGGGGCGGGTGATGCCGGTGGGGGGAATCAAGGAAAAGATCCTCGCGGCGATGCGGCATGCTGCGAGCGAAGTCATCATTCCTCATGAAAATTACAAAGATCTAAACCAACTTCCCCCTGTGGTCCGTCGTCGACTCCGCGTGCACACGGTTCGCAGTTTGGACGAGGTGATGAAGATCGCCTTGCGGGTTGACCCGCTCGGCGAAATGAAAGTAGGAAGCGCGACGCCGGCGGTCCGTCCTGTGGGGTGAGGGGAGGGCGCCGGTTGTCGCGTCAAAGTGGGTGACGGCTCCGAAAGGGGTTTGGATGGTCCAAATCAACCACGAGCGTCGCGAGCTCAGCATCAAGGTCGTGTATTACGGCCCGGCGCTGAGCGGAAAGACGACCAACCTCGCGGCGCTTCACGATCGCTTCTCCAGCGATGTGCGCGGCCGGCTTCTCTGCGTCGACACCAAGGACGATCGCACCCTGTTTTTCGACCTACTGCCCATTCACTTCGAAAGCGGCGATTTCCGGGTGAAGATCAAGCTGTACACGGTCCCCGGGCAGGTGATGCACGCATCCACGCGGCGCCTCGTCTTGCAAGGTGCGGATGCGGTCGCCTTCATCGCCGACGCCCAGCGCAGGGCTACGCAGGCAAACAACGAAGCCTGGCGCAACATGATCGAGGACATGCGCGCCAACGGCATCGACTCCGCCGACACGCCGATCGTCATCCAGTTCAACAAGATGGATTTGCCGGACGTGCGGACCGAAGCGGAGATCCGCGCGGCCGAGGAGAGGGGGAACGAGCCCGTTTTCACGTCGATTGCCATCCGTGGCGAAGGCGTGGTCGAAACGCTTCACGGGCTGTTGCAACTCACTTTCCGCCACATGCAGCGGAAATACGGTCTGGCGAACATCCTGCGTACCGACGAGCAAGGATTTCTCGACAACGTGTTTCGCAACGTCGATCTGCGCGGTACCTCCATGCGGCGCATCGGACCGCGTTTCGAGAGGAGGGAGGGGGTACGATGAGGGCTGGCGACCTGCTCGACGTGCGAGTCCCCCTCGGGGAACTGCTGGATCTCCGATCGTTTCGCGAGGTCTGCAATTCGTTCGCCGATTTGTATCGGATCGGCGTGAAGGTCATCGATGGGTCCGGGGCGGTCCTGGTGGACGTGACCTCCGGCTCGAACGAGTTCTGCAGCTACCTCTACTCGAATCTGGAGGGCGCCCGCCGCTGCAGCGCCGTCATCCAGGAGGTGAAGTACCGTCCGTTGGACGGGCCCACGGTGGTCGCCATCCCCTGCTTCTCGGGCCTGCGCTATTTGGCCATCCCCCTCGTCTACGAGGGTGACGTCGTGGGCCGCGCCGTCTTTGGACCCTTCGTCCCTCAGGAGCTCGCCGATCTGCCCCAGGCCATCAAAGAGCTACCGGGTCTGGACCTCGCGAACGGCCGGAGGCTGATGGCGCAGATCCGCCGCGCGCAGGACAGCACCATCGCCCGCGTGCTCGAGCACTTCGCCGGCATCTGCAGCGTGCTCATCTTCTCCGCCTACCAGGTCTACCTCACCTCCAAGATGCACATCGAGTCGGTGCGGGAGAGCTACCGGGAGGTGGTGGCGAAGGCGGAGAAGCTCGAGGAGAGCCTCACGCGGCTCAAGGAGCTCGATCAGCTCAAGTCGAACTTCCTCGCCACCGTCTCGCACGAGTTGCGCACGCCGCTCACCTCGATCATCGGCTACGCCGAGATGCTCATCGAGGGGCTCGCCGGTCCGCTGCAGGAGGAGCAGCTCGAGTACCTGCAGACGATCATGGAAAAGGGCGAGCGGCTTTTGCACCTCATCACCTCCATCCTCGACACCTCGCGGATGGAGTCGGGACGCCTCCGCATCGAAGCGGAACCGGTCGACGTGGAGGAGGCGCTCTCCTCCGCGGTCTCGAGCATCTTGCCGCAGGCGAAGAAGAAGGGGCTGAGCGTGGCGTTCGATTGCGCACCCACGGTGCGCGAGGCGGTGCTCGATCCCCAGCGGCTGCAGCAGATCCTCGTCAACCTGCTGAGCAATGCGGTGAAGTTCACGCCGGCGGGCGGCTCGATCACGCTGCGGGCCCGTGACGCGACGACGGTGCCGGCGCGTGCGCAGGGGCGGTTCGACGGTCCGGAGTCCTACTTCGTCATCGAGGTGAGCGACACCGGCATCGGCATCCCCGCGGAATCGATCGATCGCATCTTCGACAGCTTCTATCAGGTGGACGGGAGCGCCACGCGTGAGTTCGGCGGCGTCGGTCTCGGCCTGGCGCTGGTCAAGAGCTACGTGGAGGCCCACGGCGGCGAGGTCACGTGCCAGTCCGAGGTGGGGAAGGGCACGACCTTCCGCGTCCTCTTGCCCCGCACCTACATCAACCCGGTGCGCGGCGAGGCCCTCTTGCGCAAGTACGCATCGTGAGCGTTCACGGCGGTCGCCATCCTTTATGATGCCGGCGTGCCGTCGGAGTTCGAACGCATCGCGCGCTTCGTGCGCCACTTCCCCATCCGCTCCCGGTCGGTCCTCGCGGGTCCCGGGGACGATTGCGCCGTGACGCGGCCGCGCCCGGGCCACGTCCTCGTTTCCAAGGTGGACCAGCTCGTGGAGGGGGTGCACTTCGGACCCGCCTTCCTCCCCGAGGAGATCGGCCACAAGGCGCTCGCGGTCGCGCTCTCGGATCTCGCCGCCGCCGGCGCGACGCCGCGATGGTTTCTGGTGGCGATCGCCCATCCGCCCGAGTTGGACGTCGCCTTCCTCGAGCGGATGGCGAAGGGCATGGCGCATCTGGCCCGCCGGGCGGGAATCGAGCTCGTGGGCGGAAACTTCAGCCGCGCGAGCGAGCTCTCCGTGGCCGTGACCGCGCTCGGCGAGGCGCCGCCGGCGCGCGTGCTCGGGCGCTCCGGCGCCCGACCCAGCGATTGGATCCTCGTCTCCGGCACCCTCGGCGAGGCCGCGCTGGGCCTGCGGCGCCTCGCCTCCGGCCGCCCGCGCCGGATCGACGCCGCCATCCGCGCGCAGCTTCGGCCGACGCCGCGCCTGGAACTCGGCGCCATCCTGGGCCGCTACGCGAGCGCCGCCATCGACCTTTCCGACGGGCTCCTGCAGGACCTCGGCCACGTCTGCGCCCGAAGCGGCGTGGGCGCCGAACTCTTCGCCACGGCGCTGCCCGTTCGACCCGCGGTGCGAAGAGAGGGGCTCGAACTCGCCCTGGCCGGCGGGGAGGATTACGAGATCCTCTGCACGGCACCTCCCCAACGCGCCCGCGCTCTCCTCGCGGCGGCCCGGCGGCGCGGCATTCCTCTCGCGAGGATCGGCGTCGTCCGCGCAACGAGCGGGATCCGCCTGCTCGACGAGAGGGGGGAACCGATGCCCCTGCCCGTGCGCGGGGGATGGGAGCACTTCGCATGAGGCCCGATCGCTTGCGCGATCTCTTGGAGCACGTGGCGCGCGGCGAGCTCGACGTCGACGCGGCGTACGCGCGCCTGCGCGATCTGCCCTTCGCCGACCTCGGCCACGCCAACGTGGATCACCACCGCATGCTCCGGCAGGGCTTTCCGGAGGCCGTCTATGCGGAGCACAAGACGGCGGAGCAGATCGCCGACATCGCCGTGGAGATCGCCTCGAGCGGCGTGCCACTCGTGGTGACCCGGCTCGATCCCGCCAAGCTCGAGCCGCTGCGCAGCCGCCTCCCCGCGGGTCGCTACGATTCGCTCGCGCGTTGCTTCTGGCTGCGCCCCGAGGACGCGCCCGCACCCGCCGCGCGTGGGTACGTGGCGGTGGTCTGCGCGGGGACGAGCGATCTGCCCGTGGCCGAGGAGGCGGCGCTGACGCTGGAGGCGGCGGGCCATCCGGTGCGCCGCGTCCGCGACGTGGGCGTTGCCGGCATCCATCGGCTCTTGGCGCGACGCGAGGTGATCGCCGGCGCCTCCGTGGTGGTCGCCGTGGCCGGGATGGAGGGGACCCTGCCCACGGCCGTGGCCGGGCTGGTCCGCGCGCCGGTGGTCGCCGTCCCGACGAGCGTCGGCTACGGCGTCTCGACGGGTGGGCTGGCGGCGCTGCTTTCGATGCTCGCCTCGTGTGCGCCCAACGTGGCGGTGGTCAACGTGGACAACGGCTTCGGCGCGGGGGTGTACGCCGCGACGATCAACGGAGCATAGATGACGATCCTCTGGCTCGACCCGGTGGGCGGCTGTTCGGGCGACATGTGCCTGGCGGCCCTCTTCGACCTCGGGGTCTCTCCCGAGGCGGTGCGCGCCGAACTCGCGCGTCTCGACCTCGGGGCTTTCCATCTGCGCCTGTCGCGCGCGGAGAAGATGGGCATCCACGGAACCCGCGTGGACGTGGAGGCGCCCGACGATCGCCACGAGCGGACGTGGGAGGAGATCCGCGGGCGTATCGAAGGCGCCGGCCTCTCCGCCGGCGCGACCCGCCGCGCCTTGGCGATCTTCGAGCGGCTCGCGCGCGCCGAGGCGAAGGTGCACGGCACGACGCCGGAGAGGGTGCACTTCCACGAAGTCGGTGCCGTGGACTCCATCGTGGACGTGGTGGGCGTGGCCGTGGCCCTCGACCTGCTCGGCATCGACGAGGTGCGCGCCGGAGCGGCTCCGCTCGGTGGAGGGATGATCGAGACGCGGCACGGCCCCATGCCGGTGCCGGCGGCGGCGACCCTCGAGCTCCTCGTCGGTAGGGAGGTGCGCAGCTCCGGGCCGGGCGAGCGGACGACGCCCACGGGCGCCGCCATCCTCGCCGCCGTGACGGAGCCGGGGCTGCCGGCCTCCTTCGTACCCGAGCGCATCGGCTACGGGATCGGCCACCGCGACTTCGACGACGCCCCCAACGTCCTGCGCGCTTGCCTGGGCCGGCTCGAGCACGGAGGCGAAAGCCTCTTCGTCGTAGAGGCGAATCTCGACGACGCCGCGCCGCAGGTCCTCGCCCGCGCGATCGACGCCTGCCTCGAGGGCGGGGCGCTCGACGCGTGGGTGGCGCCCGTCACGATGAAGAAGGGACGGCCCGGGCACCTGCTCGGCGCCCTCGTCCCCCGGGGGCGGCTGTCCGCTCTCTGCGAAATCGTGGTGCGGGAGACGCCGACGCTCGGCGTCCGCTACCACGCGGTCGGCCGCCTCGCGCTGGAGCGGAGGATCGAGGAGGTGGAGACCTCGTTCGGCCGGATTCCGATCAAGGTGGGCCTCCTCGGCAGCGAGGTGGTCGGCGCTGCGCCCGAGTGGGAGGTCTGCCTCGCCATCGCGCGCGAAAGGAAGGTTCCGGCGCGAATCGTCCGGGAGGAGGCGCTGGCCCGCTGGATCGCACGTCGATCTTGATCCTGGCGTCAAAGCGATCCAGGCTTTCATCCCTTCGAGCGATGGTCGAGTCGAGCCCCGCAAACGCCCAGGGACGGTTGGCGAAGGAGAAGGACGGCCTCCTCCTCGTCTCGACGCACGTCCCCGACACCGCCGCGCGGATTCGGTCGGTCGCCTTGCGGCACAATCTCGCCGTGCGGGCGCTGCCGCGCGGAGGGCGGATCGACGAAGCGCTGGCGGCCGATGAGGGCGCCGTGCTGCTGATGGACCTGCGGTTCGGCGGTCCGCACGGCGCCGGGAGCGTGGCCGCGCTGCGGTGCGACCCTCGCTTCGCCCATGCCCCGGTGATCGCTCTGGTCGGCGACAAGGACGATGCCGCCGCCCGCGACGCGGTGTCGGCCGGGGCCAACGATTTTCTCCGCGAATCGATGATCGAGCGCGAGCTGCCGCTGAAACTCCTGCTCGTGCGACGGCGCATGGCCGACGCGATGTCGCGGCGCCAGGAGGAGGCCGCCGCCCGCAACGCGATGATCGTCGAACTCGCGGGCACGGCCGCGCACGAACTCAACCAGCCGCTGACGGTGGTCCTCGGCTACGCGCAGCTCCTCTCCTGGAAGCTGGAGGAGGGGAGCCCGATGGCCCGGCAGGTGGCCTTGTTGCGCAAGGAGGCGGAGCGGATGGCCGAGATCGTGCGAAAGCTGGGTCAGATCACGAGATACGAAACGACCGAGTACGTCGACGGCGCCAAGATCATCGACCTCGATCGTTCCTCGGTTCGGGAGAGCGATTTGCCATGATCGGTGTGGACTTGCACCACGAAGAAGATCCGTTCATGCTAGTCCGCACGAAGAAAGACTTCGGTTGCCATGGGGGCAGCCGCTTGACAGTCCCGAAAGGCCGGTGCTAGGGTTTTCCGCCTTTCCGGAAACAATCCCGGCCCCGCCTTTGAAGGGATTCAACTTTCCTCCCTGCCGATGGAGGCAGGAGGACCCGATCGCTGGGATCGGGTGCGTTGGAGGATGCACGTATGGGTCCGCTCGGAAGCCTCTTGCCCGTTCTGGCGGCAACGGAAGGTGAAGGATTTTTCAGCACGCTCGCGCAGCGCTGGCAGGACGGTGGCTTCGGTATGTATCCGATCGCCGTCACCGGCATCTTCGTGATCGCCATCGCGGTGGATCGCTTCGTCATGCTGTTCGGCAAGGCCGCCATCAACAAGGAGGCTTTCCTTCGCGGTCTGAAGAAGCACATCTACGCGGGCGATCTCGACAAGGCGATCGCGTACGTCGCGGGCCAGAAGCGCACCCCGCTCACCGCGGTGGTGAAGGCCGGCCTCATCAACGTGCCGAAGGGCCCCGACGAGGTCCAGGCCGCGATGGACGAGGCCATGCTCCGTGAGGGGCCGAAAATCGAGCGTCGGACCGCGTACCTGGCCATGCTCTCCAACGCGGCCATGCTCTTCGGTCTGCTCGGTACGATTTACGGTCTGATCGCCGTGTTCGGCGGTGTGGGTGCCGCCAACCCCGCCGACAAGGCCGCGCTGCTGTCCACGGGTATTTCGCACGTGATGAACTGCACCGGCTTCGGTCTGATCGTCGCCATCACCGGCCTGCTCTGCTACGCCATTCTCCAGGGCCGCACGCAGGCCATGATGGACGACATCAACGAGACCTCGGTGGGGCTTCTGAACCTGGTCGTCGCCAACCAGGACAAGATGAAGATCCCCTCGACCCCGCTCGAGAATCTCGCCGACTGATCGTTCCCTTCACCCGTGGCTCCGTTCGCGCGGAGCCACGGTAGGGAGAATGCGTTATGGCAGGCGTTAGCGTTCCCGGCAGCGGGGGGGGTAAGAGGAAGGTCGATCTCCACATCGAGCTCGTCCCCTTCATCGACATGCTCGCGATGATGATCACCTTCCTGATGATGACGGCCGTGTGGACCGAGCTGGGTAAGATCCAGGTCTCCCAGGCCGCGACCGGCGCGTCCGAGTCGAACGCGCCCCCCAAGCCGACGCTCCAGCTCAACCTCACCGTCACCGAGCGCAGCTACCTCTTGCAGGTGGGCAGCGAGAT
>DATGOH010000041.1:0-15303 GCA_035306165.1 Ferdinandcohnia sp. | reverse complement strand
GTCGAAGCCGAGCTTGAGGCGGGCCCGCACCGCGCGGTAGGTGCCCGCGCCGACCTCCACGGTCTCGTACCCCTCCACGAAGCACTGGAGCCGGAAGACCTTTTTGCCGGTGAAGACGTCCACCTCCTCCACGGTGCCGGGGACGAGGGGGCGTTGGCGCAGGGCGAAGATGGCTCCCGCGATGTCGTAGCTCCCGGGCGGGATGTCGTAGCGCCGGGTGGTCCGCTCGCCGTTCCATTCCTTGACGCGGAGGACTTCGGCCTTGCCGGCCTCGTGGTCGAGGGTGGAGCGGCTGCGGTGCTTCTTGCCGCGCTCCTCGGCCCAGAAATCGGCGCCGATCACGCGGCCGCTCTCGGGATCCCACCACGTGATGAAGCGGTCGCGGACGGAGTAGATGGAGTCGAAGACGGCGTCCGTGCGCGCGTTCAGGACCACCGGCCAGGCCCGCACGCCGTCGCGCTCCGCCCAGGTCCCCACCTGGATGCGGGCGCGCCCCGCCTTCATGCCCAGCGCCCGAATCTCGTAGTCGAGCTGCTCGCCCGGGCGGAAGGCGGCGGAAGCCGGACCGTCCGCTTCCTTCCCGGCCGAGGTGTCGCGGGGAAGCATCAGAGCCAAGGGTAGCAACAGGGCCGCCAGCGTGTGACGCATATCCACCTCCTGCTCCGGTGGCTTGGACGGAGGAGCGCGCGGATTCTTCAATCCGAGGAGGCGCTTGCTCGCCCGCCCCCCGAAACCCAAGGTTCGTCCATGGGGGTACGAATCCGGGTCGGGGCGCTCGCATTCCTCGTGGCGTGGGGCGCTTGCGCCGGGCCGGACACGGTCGAGCAGGGGCTCGGCGCGCCCCGTTACCGGGCCATCGCGGGCGTCTCGATGGGGGCGATCGGCGCGAGCCGCCTGGGCACCGCCCACCCCGAACTCTTCGACGCGATCGGCATCCTGGGCGGGCCGCTGATTCCCGAGTATTTCCTGTATTACCTGGAGAACCACTACCTCGGCGGGTTTTGCACGCCGGAGGAACTGGCGGCGATCCAGGCGGCGCGACCGGGCGATCCCCACGCGCTCGAGAACCGCGCCCACCTCGACTGCATGGAGGCGGCACCCGCCCGCCATGCCGCGGCGCTGCCGGAGCGACGCCAGCGCTTCGACCGCTGGCTCTTCGGCCGCAACGGCGGCACCTTCGATCGCGACGCCTACCTCGACCTCTTCGAGGACCTCGTCCTCGCCTTCGGCAATCCGCTCTACGACACCGCAGGCGTGCACCCGCCGGGGATGATCGCCGCCGATTTCCGGGATCCCGCCTTCTGCGACGACCCTCCCGTCTTTCCACCGATCCGGCACCCGGAGCGCAATCCCGGCGGACGATACCGCTCGGTGGCGTTCTGTGACGGCGGTGCGTCCGTGCCCTACTGCAAGGACACCGGGAGGGCGGTGGATCGCTGCGCCGCGCCGGATCCCTTCGTGGCCTGCGCCGAGGAAGGCGGCGTGGCCTTCGCCGGCCCCGGGCGCAACGAGGCGCTGTGGGCCGAGGAGGGTGCCGCGCTGCAACCCTGCGCCGCGCGCACGCGGCCGGTGGGCTTCGCCCTGGCCGTGGACGTCAACGGCAACGGGCGTCGCGATTACGGCGAGCCTGTGGTGTTCTCGGATACTTTTGGTGAAGGCAGCGCCCGGATGCGTTTGCTCGCCGAGGATCCGCGGCGTTTCGTGGATGCGTGGGACGAGGCGACGCGGCGGCGGATGGCGGTCTACCTGGATGCCGGCGTGCGCGACGTCTTCCAGTTCGACGTGCACGCGCAGATCCTCTTCGAACACCTGGCGAAGACGGACGCGGCGGCGCGTCGCTACGTGGGTCTACGGGGTTTTCCGGGGCCGCCCGCCTCGGAGGAAGCCTTCCGACCGCTCGCGCTCGGGGCGCGGGATCTGCCGCGGACGATGCTCTACCTCTACGGCGATCCCGACGCCGGGCCGGAGGCGATCGCCGCCGGCGACGGCGATCACGTCGGCACGCCGCGGCAAGTGGTCAATCGACTCTTGCTCTTCCTTCGGTGGCTGTCTCTGCGTTGGTCGAATCTCGAGGACCCTCCTGCCGATACGTCCTCCTTCTTCTCGCGCGTGCGGTTTCTGCAGTACGAGGCGGAGTCGCTCGGCGGCCTGGAGCGCGACTACGCGGTGATCCTCCCGCCCGGCTACCACGCCCCGGAAAACGCAAAGGCGCGCTATCCCGTGCTCTTCCTCCTGCACGGCTACGGTCAGCACGCGGTGGGGCCGGGAGGATTCTGGGAAAGCTTTCTCCTGGTGGACGGCTACATGGCCGCGGGGGAGATCGCGAAGATGATCCTCGTCTTTCCCTCCGGGCGCTGTTGCCAGCGCGAGGAGGTGTCGGGCGAGGTGCGTTGCACGGAGGAACCGGTGGCGGGGTGGGACTTCGAGTGCCACGCCGGCAGCTTCTACGCGCGCTCCGCAGCCACCGGCAGGGACTACGGCGGCGCCGTCCTCGAACTCGTGCAGCGCGTGGATGCGGAGTTCCGCACGCTCGCGGCTCCGCGCGCGAAGTAGGTCGACCGCTTCGCCAAAACCCGCGCCGCGGCCGACCGCCTCGCCATTCCATGCAACGGGATCGCGATGCGCGCTGCTTTACTTTGACGACGGGAAGGAGCAGTCTCTCCGGCCCATGAGACGCGGGCGTCTCGAGGAGCCGAAAGCCGCCGTGACGCGGTGGCGATGGAGCCGGGTGTGCGGCCGGCTCCTCGGGGGCGTGTGGACGTGGACCGCTCTGTCGCTGCTTTGCACCCTCGCGTGTGGCGGCGAAAGCTGCGGGCGTCGGGAGCGGGTCCTCTACCTCGTACACGCCTCGGACATGGAAGGCGAGATCCTCTCGCACGACGGCGCGGGTGGCGTGGCGCGCTTTTCGACCGTGGCGCGGGCGCTCGCGGCGAAGGCTCCGGATCGGACGCTGGTGGTGGCGGCGGGCGATCTCTTCATGCCGGGGGCCTTCCTCCGCCTCCGGCTCGACAACATCCCCGCGGTGGCGCTCGCGCTCCGCGCGCTCCCGCTCGACGTCTCGGCGCTCGGCAATCATGAATTCGATTCCGGGGAGGCCTTCCTCGCGGAGATGGTGGGCCTGCTGCCCTTCCCGTATCTGAGCGCGACCGTCACCTTCGAGGCGGGGCCGATGGCGCGATGGAACGTGGCGATCGAGGGCGACGAGACGCCCTGGATCGAGGAGGGCCTGCGCGGCGTCCTCCCGCGCGCGAAGCGCTGCATCGGCCGGCTCGTGGACGAGGGCGGCGCCAAGCGCTGCGAGGGATTCGCCGTCGGCCTCGTCGGCGCGACGACCGCGGGGCTGGAGACGGTGGCTTCGGTGGCGCCGACGGCGCGCAGCCTCCCCGATCTGCCGGCGGTCCGCGACGCCGTGCAGGCGCAGGTGGATCGGCTCGAAGAGGAGGGCGTGGACGTCGTCGTGCTCCTCTCGCATCTGCAGGGCGTGCATCGCGAGCTCGAGCTCCTCGAGCTGGGGCTGCGCGGCGTCGACGTGATCGTCGCCGGCGGGGGCGACGACCGCCTCGCCCAGCCCGCGCACCGCCTCCTTCCCGGCGATCACCCCTCGCCGCACTGCGCGGGGGAGCGGAGCTGCTATCCGCTGCTGCGCGAGGGGGCGGACGGAGCGCCGGTCGTCGTGGTCGCCACCGATGGGCAGTACCGCTACGTGGGCCGGCTCGGCCTGCGCTTCGACGCGCGGGGTCGGGTGAAGGGGATCGCCGCGGATTCGCGGCCCTGGCCGGTGGACGATCGGACGCTCGAGGAGTTGGGCGTGGAGGTGGCCGAGGAGGGACGCGCGCTGGAAGCCCGCCTCCATGCGGCGCTGGCGCCCGGTCGGGAGATCGTGGCACATGCCCGCCACCGCCTGAACGGCGAGCGGGAGGACGTGCGCAACCGGGAGACGAACCTGGGCGTGGCGAGCGTGGACGCCCTGGTGTGGGCGGTCGAGGCGCTCGGGGTGGAGGTGGACCTCGGCCTGCGCAACGGCGGCAGCATCCGTGCCTCGTTGGGCGAGGCGGGCGGCGGTCCGATCCGACGGTCCGACGTGGAGGCGAGCCTGCCCTTCGACGATGCCGTGGTGGTGGTGCAGACCACGCACCGCATGCTCAAGGAGACGCTCGAGGCGGGGCTGCGCGAGGTGGGGACGGGGCGCGGGTGGTTCCCGCAGCTGAGCAGCGGCGCCCTCCTCGTCTACGACGCCGCGGGCCCGGAGCAGGTGCGCACCGCCGACGGGCGGGGCGTGGCCCGCGAAGGCGGGCGGGTCCGCGAGCTCCGCTTCGTCCGCGGCGGGGAGGTGGTGGAGGTCGTCGCGGACGGGGTCCTCCTCGATCCCGACGCCACGGTGCGCCTGGTCACGCTCGACTATCTCACCCGCGGCGGCGACGGCTACTTCCCGTCCAACGTAGCGAAGTTCAGCGTCGTCGCACCGCGCGGCGGGCAGCGGCTCGGCGAACGCGAGGCGCTCATCGACTTCCTGCGGTCGGAGGCGTGGGGCGAGGGGGCGGCCTATCCGGATCCGCCGACGAAGGGGGTTCCGCGCCGTGGCGCGATGCAGGTCGAGCGTCAGTAGCGGAAGCGAAGCGCCAGGTTGGTCACCCAGCCGTCGGCGGGGAGGAGGGGGCCGATCTGGATCGGGAAGCCGAAGAGGAGGCGGAGGGCGAGCGGCCCGGTGAGGAAGTCCACGCCAGCGAGCAGGTCGAAGGCGCGGTTCGACCAGAGCTCGTCGGCGTCGTTGGCGACGCCGCCGAAGTCGGCGCCGGCCACGCCGCGCAGACCCTCGAAAAGCGACACGCGAATCAACCAATCCAGGGGAACGCTGATCTCCAGGTTGGTGATGTAGTAGTAGCGCCCGACCAGCCTGAAGTCGTTGAAGTGGAAGCCGCGGAGGTTGTCCACGCTCGAGATGTAGAACTGGCGGGCGAAGCGGCCGTCGTGTGCGAGGCCTCCGGCGAGGCGCAGCCAGAGTACCGAGCGGCCCCCCAGGTAGACGTGCTGCTGCAGATCGACCTCGCTCCAGGTGTGGAAGGCTTCGTTCTCCTTGGTGCGCTCGGGAAGGAAGCCCCCGCCCACCGTGAGGAAGGCGCTCGAACCGGAGATCGGCCCCGCGCGAGGATGGATGCGCGTGGTGTCGAAGCCGTAGCCGAGACTGAGGAGCGCCTGGGGTTCCACGCCGCCGGTGCGCCGCTCCCACTCCGCGCGCCGCTCGCCTTTGCGGTCGGTGAAGCGATCGCGGCGCACGCCCTCGAGCGTGAGCAGGAGCTCGGTGCGTTGGAAGCGGTCGAAGGGATAGACGACGCCGCCGAGCGCGCCGAACTCGCGCTCGAGGTAGAAATCCGGCTCGGAGGGGGGGGTGGCGAAGGTCTGGTCGCGCTTGGGCTGGAAGGTGTGAAAGACGCCGGTGATCCACCCGAGGCGATGCGTGCGGTCGAGGAAGAGCGCGTGGGCGTCGGTGAAGTCCCAGCTGCCATACATGGCGAGCTGCACCGCGAGCGTCTTGTCGCGCAGCAGGTCCGAGAAGGCGAGACCGCCCACCGCCACCGATTGCGTCCCGACGGCGATCGCGCCCACGTCGAGGCCGAAGTGCTCGAAGGGCCGGTAGTTCGGCGCGTCGTCGGGGAGGCCGAGGCGGGGGAGGGGGCGTGGCTGGGAATCGTAGTCGGCATCGACGGGGGAGCGCGCATCGAGGTTGCGGATCATCGCGGGCGGCACGCGCACGAGATGGAAGCTTCCGCCGTAGACGAGGATGCCGTAGAGGCTGCCGTCCGGTCCCAAGGCGGGCGAGCGGATCTGCGTGGGGACGTCGGTGATGCGGTAGGCAACGTCCCCTTCGATGCGATGGAAATCCCAGCGGCCGCCGCGCTCCGAGGCGAAAAGCAAACCATCGGGCGTGGGGATCGGCGATTCCTTGAGCGATCGATCCGCGAGCAGGAGCGTGGTGTCTCCATTTTCCGGGTCGAGTAAGTAGATGTGTGTGTCACCCCGCGGGGCGCGGTCGGAAACGAGGTAGATGCCCTCTTCGCCCCAGTTGAGTCCGCTCTCCGAATACGGATCGCGGGTGAGTTGCCGGATCTCGCTGAGGCGGCCCTCGGTGGGCAGCACGAAGACGTCCTTGAATCCGCTCGTGTCCACCGCGGTGAAGGCGATGCGCTCACCGTCCGGGGAGAAGGCGGGATCGCCGGCCTCGATGATGCCGATGCGCTGCAGCTCGAAGCTGCGCTCGTCCTCGATGCGGAAGGGCGCCTTCGCGTTCTTGGGGAGCTTTTCGAAGCGCGCCACGTGGAGGACGTCGCCGGCGCCCGAGCGGCCGATCCACGCGATGCGCCCGTTGCCGAGGGCGAAGCTGCGCCGCGAGACCAGGTGGAGGGATTCGAGGCCCGGCCGCGCATCCTGGGTGACGATCAAATTTCGGCGGGGATCGTTTGCGTCCACGAGCATGAGCGAGCCGCGCCCCATCTCCCGATCCACCCCGCGGACGAGGAGGGTCTCGCCGTCCGGCGATCCCACCACCGCCTCGGCTTCGTGCGGTAGGCCGGCGACGAGGTGGAGGCTGGGGAAGCGGGAGGAGGCCTGGTCGTAGGCCGGGAGGTAGCGGCGCTTGAGCCAGTCGTGGAAGAGCTGGTCGATCTCCTCCGCGGAAAGCCCGGTGGCGCTCTCGAGGAGTTGGACGAAGGCCATCCCCTGTTGGGCGTCCGGCGCGGTGGGGTCGGGCTGGGGGGTGGTGGCGGCATTGCGCAGCACCCAGAGGACGGTCTCGCGGCCGAAGACCGAGCCGAGGAAGGCCACCCGCACCTGGCCCAGCTTGTAGGTGTGCACCCAGCCCATGGGGAAGTCCGAGAAGAACGAGGGGATGAGGTAACCCGTGAAGGGATCGGAGGCGTAGAGCAGGTCGCGGGCCCAAGCCTCGGCTTCCGGATCGAGGCCCGGCAGCGCGGGGCCCTCCGCGCCGCGGGGCGGCGGACCGGCCTCGGCTTCGGGATCGAGCCCGCCGTAGGCGGCGTACTCGGCCAGCCCTTCGATGAACCAGAGGGGGAGGGTGCCGAGGCCGCTCCCGCTTCCCTTCGACTCCGCCTCGGAGCGGATGAGCTGCACGGTGAACTCGTGGGCGAGCTCGTGGGCGGAAGTGTGGGTGAACTGCTCGAGGTCGCCGAAGAAGGGCAGGGAGAGGGTGAGGTCCGCCGGGCTGGTGACGCCCAGCACCCCTTCCGTGATGGGAAAGGCGTTGGTCGCCTGGAACTCGAAGTGGGTGGAGTAGAGGATGTAGGGGATGACCCGCTCGGGCACGTAGTCGAAGGCGCGCGAGAGGCGGACGTACTGGTCACGGATGATCGCCGCGGCGATCTCGGCCGATTGGCGCGCCGAGTCGTAGTAGTAGAGCCGCACCCCGGCGCCCGGCAGGTGGGGGAGAATGACCTCCTTGAACTCGAAGTCGTACCACCGCACCCGGTTCTGTCCCGGTCGGCGCGGGAGGATGTAGACCTCTTCGAGCGTCCGCTCCGGCAGCTCGAGGCGCAGGCCGGGATGTCCGCGGCTCCCGCCCTCCTTGGCGAAGGGGAGGCGGTACGCATGCACCGGAAGGGGAGCGAGCAGGATGCCGATCAGGAGGAGGATTCGTCCGAGCTTCTTTCGCGGCGAGAACGAATCCGACACCTGCTTAGGCTAGGGAGCGCGGTCGGGGTCGGCAATCGGACGGTCGGGCGGTACGGAAGCCCTCGCGGAGGTCGAACGGCGAGGTCTACGGAAGGCGTCGGAGGCGCTCGATGCACTCGGCGAGAGGGAGGCCGACCACGTTGGTGTACGAGCCCCGGACGGCACGCACGAAGCCGGACGCCCCACCTTGGATCGCGTAGGCGCCCGCCTTGTCCATGGGTTCGCCGCCGCGGACGTAGGTGCGGATCTCCTCGGCGCCGAGCGCGCGGAACTCGACCTCGGTGCGCACGTGGAAGTGCTCCCTGCGGTCGGGACCGCGGAGGGCGACCCCCGTGATCACCTCGTGCGTGCGGCCGGAGAGCCGCTGCAGCATGGCCTCGGCTTCCTCGGGCGAGCGCGGCTTGCCGAGGATCGCGTCGCCGAGAACGACCACGGTGTCCGCCGCCAGGACGAGCCGATCGGGATGCCGGCGGAACACCGCCTCCGCCTTCGCGAGCGCGAGGCGTTCGACCGCCTGGTCGGGCGGCTCGCCCTCGGGGATGGATTCGTCGACCGCCGGTGGTTCGACGGTGAAGCGGAGCCCCGCCGACGCGAGGAGTTCCTGGCGCCGCGGCGAGGCGGATGCGAGAATGAGCGCGGGAGTCTCGGGCATGCGTTCGGACGAGCTGCGGATTCGCCTGGAGCGCACCCTCGAGGAGATCGAGGCCTTCACGGAGATCGGGAAGGTCCTCACGTCCACTTTGGACATCCACGAGGTGCTCCGGCGCATCATGGACAAGGTCCGGGAAGTCCTCAAGCCGGCGAACTGGTCCTTGCTGTTGGTCGATCCTGCGGGCGAGTCGCTCGTCTTCGAGGTGGCCGAAGGGCCGGGCGCCGAGCGCCTCACCGGCGAGCGGATCGGCCTGGGCGAGGGCATTGCCGGGTGGGTGGTCGCGCGCGGCCAGCCGCTCTTGGTGGAGGACGTGCGCAAGGATCCGCGCTTCTCCTCGCGCTTCGACGCCGCGACCCTCTTCACCACGCGATCCATCCTCGCCGCGCCGCTGCGCTACGGCGAGAGGAACCTCGGCGTCATCGAGCTCGTGAAGGGACCGAGCGAGCCGCCGTTCCGCGAGGACGACCTCCGCACCCTGACGACCATCGCGGACTTCGCCGCCATCGCCCTCGAGAACGCCCTGAATTTCAAGAAGGTGCAGGAGCTCACCATCCTCGACGAACACACCGGCCTGTTCAACGCGCGCCATCTGGAGAAGGCGCTGAAGAACGAGGTCCTGCGCGCCAAGCGCTTCGAGCGCCCGCTCTCGCTCGTCTTCTTCGACCTCGATCACTTCAAGCTCGTCAACGACCGCCACGGCCACCAGATCGGCTCGGCCGTTCTCGCCGAGATCGGCACCGTCCTCCGCGCCGTCCTGCGCCCCGTCGACATTCCCGTGCGCTACGGCGGCGACGAGTTCGTCTGCATCCTCCCCGAGACCTCCAAGGCCCAGGCCCTGATCTGGGCCCGCCAGATCCAGACCGCCATCCGCAACCACCCGTTCCCCGCCGCCGGAGGCGCCACCCTCGAGGTCGACGCCTCCTTCGGCGTCGCCTCCCTCCCCGAGGACGCCGACGACCCCGAGGCCCTGCTCCGCCAGGCCGACATGGCCATGTACCGCGTCAAAGCCTCCGGCCGCGGCGCCATCGCCGCCGCCTGACCGAATTCCCCTCCCCCCCGAGCCCCTTGGCGATGTCCCGAACCCCTCGGCACTGTCCCGAGCCCCTCGGCGCTGTCCCCGAGCCCCCTTGGCGATGTCCGCCGATTCAAACCCCCCGTACACTCGTTCGAAGTTGCCTCGGCGCCTCCACCCCCCTCCCTCGAGGATGTGCGCGGAATCAAAGCGGAGACACTCCAAGGCTGACACACGGGAATCCGTGAAGTGGGAGGTGTCACGTGGGCGCACGAGATGGTCAGTCGAGGATGATTGGAGGAGTCGAGGAGGCAGTGGGCCGTGGGCGTTGGATGCGTGGTGCGTGCACGCCCACTGTTGGCTCGGCGGTGGCGGAGTGGCCGAACGGCCATGTCTCTAGCGTGCGACCGACCCCGTGCGCGCGACCATCAGGGCGCCCATTGGCCCACCGATCGGTCCGCTCAGGCGGCGAGGACCAGGCGTTCGTCGGGGGCTCGGGTCGTCAGGCGGTAACGGCCGACGACGGGCTCGCGAACGACGAAGGGGAGGGGCGGGAGTGAGAGGACGGTGTCTGGATGGGCCGTGGTTGGGTGCTTCGAGCGACGAATCCAGGGCAGTTGCCACGCCCGGCGCAACATGAACGTGCGGGGCTCCGCCACGAGCTCGCGACAGGCGGCGAGGAAGCGCTTCGGGCAGGGGCCACCGGCGAAGGGATCGACGGCGAGGGACCACCGTTCGCCGCGTCGCGCGGCGTGGATGCGGCTGTTCTCCATGACGTAACGAACGGCATGACGGACCTCGCGCGGCGTGCGCAGCACGTGGGCGTGGAAGCGGTCGGAGAACACCTGCCCGCGCCGCCCGTAGGCGCGATTCAGCCGCTTGGCGATGCGCACCGAGAAACCCTTCATCGCGCGGGAGAGCGCGAAGCGGTTTCGCGCCTCCACGATCAGGTGGATGTGGTTCGCCTGGATCGAGAAGGCGGACACCGAGGCGTTCCTTCGCGAGCTGGATACATGTCTTCACCACCCGCACGGCCTTGCGCGAGCGGAGGTTCGGGACGCCCTTGCATACCGTCACCGTCACGTGAATCGGTGCACTCGAGGGAAAGTCCTCCCGCCGCTCGTGCGGGACGCCGGCACGCGGCCCCTTCGGCTTCCTCCCAGCGCCCTTTCTCTTCCCTCCGCGCCGAGAGAAGACGAGCAGCCCCTGGGTCGAATCCGTGGTCCGTTCCATACGCCCTCCCACACCACTCGACCCTACCAACGAGCTCCGACAGGCCGGGTTGACGGTCCCGCGCCTGGTCCATCGCCACCGCCCGTTTCGACCCCGGCCCGGAAGGACGTGCGCCGAATCAATGGTAAAGGGGCAGGACCGCCGTGCACACGGGTCGAGGACCCTCGGTATCGCGTCGCTTTGAAACGGCGCACATCGGTCCGGGGGGGACGTTCGAGCCGGAGGAGATTCCGCACGGGGGTCCGGATCCCCGGCGCCCCTTTGATTCGGCGGACATCCGGTCGAGGGGAAGGGGAGGGCCAAAGGGGAATCGGAGTCCGTCCTACGGACCAGGGCACGAAAAACCGCGCCGAGGTGGGGCCTCGGCGCGGGATGGGGGAGGAGGGGCCGACCTACGGCTCAGAATCCGGCGGAGACCAGGGTTTCGTTGGTCTCGATGGTCGCCTCCTCCTTGAGGCGGTCGATGAACGCCTGGATGTGGTCGTTCTGCTTCCGGGCGACGAGGCGCTCGCGGATCTGGTCGCGCTTGGCGTCGTCGAGCTTGGCCATGTCGGGCTTGTCGCGGGACAGGACCTCGACGACGACGAAGCTCTCGCCGACCTCGAAGATCTCCTTGACGAGGCCCGGGCCGTCGATCTGGGCGATCCGACGGACGAGGTCGGGGGCGGCGCCCAGGCGCGGGACGAAGTCGGAACCCACGGAGAAGCTGCCGGTGACCATCGCCTGCAGGGGAGCGGGCGCGTTCCGATCGACCTTGGTCATGTCGACCTCGGGATAGAGCTCCTGGAGGGAGCGACCGTCGGCCTCCGCGAGGATCTTCTCGGCGCGCGCGCGGGCGTGGTCCTTGGCCGCGTCGGAAGCCAGGACTTCGCGGGCGAGCTCCTCCTGCACCTCCTCGAGGCTGCGCTCGGTGGGCTCCTGGATCTCGTTAACCTTGATCAGGTGGAAGCCGAAGCGGGTCCGGACGGGCTCGGAGACCCGACCGGCCTCGAGGGCCATGGCGGCGTCCTCGAAGGGCTTGACCATGGAGCCGGGGCCGAAGAAGCCGAGGTCGCCGCCGGCCTCGCGGGTCGCCTCGTCCTCGGAGACGCGCTTGGCGACCTCGCCGAAGTCGGCACCGCCGTCGATCTCCTTCTTCGCGGCGAGGATCTTCTCCTCGGCGGCCTTCACGTCGGCCTCCGGGGCGTTCTCGTCCACGCGCACGAGGATGTGCTGGGCGCGCACGCGCTTGGGCGTCTTGAACCGCCACGCCTTGGCCTCGTACTCGTCGGCCACGCGCTTTTTGCCCTCCTCGGTGGCGAGGAACGCCGCCACGCGGTCGGCTAAAACCTCCACCTCGTTCTCGAGGTCGCTGGGGACGATGCGCACGAACGCGAGCGAAGCGCGGTCGCTCTCCTGGCGGTAGGCCGCTTCGATCTCGTCGTCGGAGACCTTCACGCCGTTGCGCAAGTGGGCGACGATCTTGCCCACGAGCAGGTCGTTGCGGACGCGCTCTTCGAAGCGCGCCGGCGAGATGCCCTGCCAGTTGCGAAGGGCCGTCCGGTAGGTCTCGAAGTCGAACTGGCCGTTCTTCTGGAACGCGGGCTCGTCCCGAATGGCCTCGGCGACTTCCTCGTCGGTCACGGCGATGCCCATCCGCTTCGCCTCGTTCACCAGCAGGTGGCGCGTGACCAGGCGATCGATGGCGCTCGAGGAGAGCCCCATCTGCCGGGCCATTTCCGGATCGAAGCGGTCGCCCATCTGCGCCTGGAACTGGCGGTAGAGGGAGTCGTACTCGAGGCGGAAGTCGCGCAAGGGGATCAGCTCGCCATCGACCTTCGCGGCCCAGCTCGCCTGCGCGGCGGCACCGATGTCGGAGCAGCTCTGCCCGCCCGGACCGAAGTAGATGACGAAGACGAGGATGATCACCCCGAGAATGAGATACGAGCCAAAGGATCGGGAACTATCCCTGAGTCTGTCGAGCATCGTCTCGCCCTGATGTTTCCAGAGATTTCCACCGCCTCCCGGGCGGCGAAAAGGTTGACACCGTAGGAGAAGAAAGGGCGTAATGCAAGGCGATCCTTCCGGAAGGGAACGGGGCCTTGCTCGCCTTTTTCCAGCGTTACCGAGAGCTCCTCCTCGTCGTGGCGCTCCTCCTGTTGCCGCTCGGCACCTGGGTTGCGAACGCGCAACGCGACCGCGAACTTTCCGGATTCGAGAAGCTCTGTCTCGCGGCCACTTCGCCCGTCCGGGACGCGACCGCCTGGCTGCTCGGCACCGTTCTCGATGGCTGGCACACCTACGTCGACCTCCGGCGCGTGCGAGAGGAGAACGAAATCCTCCGCGAGGCGGTGGGCGAGCTCCAGTTCCGGCTCAACGAGCTGGTCGAGGCCGAGCGGGAGAACGAGCGGCTGCGCGCGCTCGTGGAGTTCTCCGCGGCGGAGCGAGGCCGGATCGTCGCGGCGGAGGTGGTGGGGGTCTCGCCCAGCCACCGCCGCTCCATCCTCGTGGCCAAGGGCGAGCGCGACGGCGTGGAGAAGGGGATGCCCGTCTTCACGGCCCAGGGCGTCGTGGGCAAGGTGATCGCCACTTACGGAGGCAGCGCGGAGGTGCAGCTCCTGGTGGACGCTTCGTCGGCGATTGCCGCCCGGGTGCAGCGCAGCCGGGCCCGGCTCACCGTGCGGGGGACGGGCGAGGACGGTGCCCTCCGCCTGGCGCACGCGCACCGCACCGACGACGTGCTCGAAGGGGACGTCATCGTCACCGCGGGCACCGACGGCGTCTTCCCCAAGGGTCTGGTCATCGGGCGGGTGGGGCGCATCGAGCGCCGCCCGTACGGCATGGAACTCGAGGGTGAGGTCATCCCGGCGATCGACGTCGCGGCGCTGGAAGAAGTCCTGATCGCCATCAGAAAGGACGGGGAAGAAGGCCCGACCGCCGAGGCGAGTCGGATGCCATGGGCCCCCAAGTGAGCCTCTCGTCGCAGCATCGCCATCGCCCCCTCCCGCACGTGCGGCGGGCGATCCTCGGCAGCCTCCCGGTCGGCGCGGAGCCGCGCGAAGGCCGCCGCGCCTGGCGCGCGCTCCTGTGGGCACTGATCGCGCTGCTCCTCTTCCAGATCCAGGCGGGGCTCAAACTGCACCTGCAGCAGCCCTACCTCCGGATCGACGTCGCCGCGCTCGTGCTCTTCTTCGTGGCGCTCGAGCTCGGGGCGATCGAGGGTGCGCTCAGCGCCTTCGCCGTGGGCTTCGTGGCGGACCTCTTCGTCCTCGGCCCTCCGGGGCTCTGCGCCTTCCTCGCCGTGGCCCTCTGGACCGGCGCGCACCTCGTCCCGCCCCGCGCTTTCCGCTCGGGCTGGCTCGGTCCGGCCGCTCTCGCCTTCGCCTTCTCGGCCGCCTTTCAGCTTGGTATCCTCCTCATCGAGACGGCCATCCTCCCCGCGGCGCAGGCTCCCGGTCCGACCGCCTGGGCCGCGGTGGTCCCCGTGGCGGCGCTCACCGCGGTCGCCGCCATTCCCTTTCGCTCTTTGCTCAAGCGGCTCGACCGGGCGATCTCGGGAGAGACCTTCGTGCGCGATCGATGAAGCTACCGGGTAGCGGCAACGAGGAGGTGTTCCTCAGGCGGCGCATCGCGGCCTTCGGCGCGGCGGTGGGCCTGGGGATCCTCGTCCTCCTCGGGCGCATCTGGTACCTGCAGATCCACAAGGGCGAAGAGTTCTGGGCCAAGAGCTCCGGCAACTTCATCCAGGAGATCCGCGTCCCCGCCGACCGCGGGATGATCCTCGACCGGCGCGGCGTGCGCCTGGTGGACAACCGGCCGAGCTGGGACGTCTACGTCACCCCGGCCTTCTGCGGCGACTGCGAGGAGGTGCTCGGCCGGCTCGCCGCCTTCCTGGCGCTCGACGCGGAGGAGAGGACGCGCATCGACGAGGCGGTCCGCAGGGCGCGCGGCCTGCAGCGCTTCCAACCGATCCGGGTCTACGTGGACATGGATCGGGATCAGCTCGACGTCGTCGAGGCGAACCGCGACGCGCTCCCCGGCGTCGAGGTCGTCAGCAATCCGCATCGCGACTACCTCTACGGGACGCTGGCGGCGCACATGATCGGCTACCTCGGCGAGGTGAGCCCCGAGGAGATGGAGCGGGGCAAGCGCGAGGGGCTGAACTTCGTCCTCGGCGACTACGTGGGCAAGACGGGGGTGGAGCGCCGCTTCGAGGCGGAGCTGCGCGGTCGGGACGGACTGCGCCGCGTCGTCACCGATGCGCGGGGCCGGCGGGTCCCGCAGCTCGAGGGCCTCATCCCCAAGGGCGAGCGCTTCATCCCCAGCGAGCCGGGCAACAACGTGGTCCTCTCCATCGACGCCCGCCTGCAACAGGCCGCCGAGGAGATCTTCGACGTGCCGGCCGGCGCGCTCGTCGTCGTGGAGGTCAACACCGGTTACATCCTCGCCATCGTCTCTCGTCCCACCTTCGACCCCAATCGCATGACCGGCCGCATTTCCCGCGAGGAATTGCGCGCGATCGCCGAGGACCCTCTGCGGCCGATGCTCTTTCGCCCGGTGCAGAGCCATTACCACCCGGGCTCCGTGTTGAAGGTGATCTCCTCGCTCGCCGCCTTCGAGCACGGCTTCACGGGCGAGGCGCACTGCGGCGGCGGCTATACCCTCGGCCGGCGGCGGTGGCGTTGCCACAAGGAGAGCGGCCACGGATGGGTCTCGCCGGAGGAAGCCCTGAAGTACTCCTGTG
>DATGOH010000040.1:0-7488 GCA_035306165.1 Ferdinandcohnia sp. | reverse complement strand
ACCTGGGTGCGGATGATCTCCGGATCGCCCACGAGCACGATCTGCATCGTCTCGGGCGCTAGGTAGGCCCTCGCCTTCTCGCGCACCTGATCCAGGCTGGCGTTCTGCAGGCCATCGAGCAGCCGCTGGTAGTGGTCGAGGGGAAGGTCGAGCCAGAAGAGGCGGGCGCCGGCGGAGGCGAGCGCTCCCACGGTCTCGAACCAGCCGGGGATGGAGCGGATCTTCCCCTCGCGCGCACCCTCGAGCTCCTCCTCCGAGATGGGGCGGCTCGCGAGCCCCTCGAGCTCGTTGAAGACCTCCACGAGCGCGGGGCCGGTCACGTCGGCCCGCACCTGGGTGTAGGCGATGAGGGGACCGACGCCGCGGCGCGGGTCGAGCGAGGAACGGGCGCCGTAGGTGTAGCCCTTGTCCTCGCGCAGGTTCATGTTGAGACGGCTGCCGAAGAGACCGCCGAACACGGCGTTGGCGAGGTCCAGGGCATACTCGTCGGCATTGCCCGCCTCGATGCCCGGCCGGCCCACGAGGATCAGCGTCTGCTGCAGGCCCGGCTTGGGGACGACCACGATCTGGCTGCGGCGGGCGACCGTCGGCGCGCGCGGCGTCGGCTGCGACGTTCCCTTCCCCTTCCACGCGCCGAAGTGCTTCTCGGCGAGCGCCACCGCCTGCTCGGGGACGATGTCGCCGGCGAAGATGATGGCGGCTTGATCGGGAACGGCGGCGCGCGTCCAAAAGGCCCGTGCATCCTCCAGTGTGAGCGAGGTCACCGATTCGGGCGTGCCGGAGCCCGGGCTGCCGTAGGGGTGCTGCTCGCCGTAGAGCGTGGCGGCCATCGCCTCGAACCCGAGGTAGGTGGGGTTGCCCACCTGGTAGGCCAGGGCCGAGAGGGCCTGCTCCTTGCGATGCTGGAAGGAGGCGGGCTGGAAGCGGGGCCGGAGCACCACGTCGGCCAGGAGGGCCATCGCCGCGTCGAGGTTCTCCTTCAAGACCTCCACGCCCACGTAACCGCCGTCCGCGGCAGCGTCGAGCGTGGGCGAGGTCCCGAGGTCGGCGAAGGCGCGATCCAGCGCGGCTGCGTCGCGATCCCCGGCGCCCTCCAGGAGGAGCTGGTAGGTGAGCTGCGCCAGCCCCGCCTTGCCCACGGGATCGGCGCCCGACCCGCTGCGCAGGGCCACGTCCACCGAGACGATCGGCAGGTCGTGGCGCTCGCTCACGATCACGGTGAGGCCGTTGTCGAGACGCGTGCGCCAGAAGGTGGGCACCTTCAGCGGGACCGGCTCGCCGGGCTCGGGCCTCTGGTGTCGCCACGCCTCGGAAACGTGATCTTCTTTCACCTGGGACTCCCTCGTTTTCTGGGGTGTTGCGCAGGCCGCGAGCAGGGCCGGAGCAGCGAAGAGCAGAAGCCGCCTCATCGTCCCTGCCCTCCCTGCGCCGGAGGCACCGCGTGCAGCACGACCCTTCTGTCGGGCGCGAGCACGTCGCGGGCGAAGGCCCGGGTCTCGTCGGTGGTCACCTGCTCGTAGCGGGCGAGGTCCCACGCGAGCATGCCGGGATCGCCCAGGAAGTGGTTGTAGCTCTGGAGCATGTCGGCCTTGCCTCCGAAGCCGCCCACGCGCTGCAGGCCGAGCACGCGCCGCGTCTCGAAGCGGTTGCGGGCGCGCTGCATCTCCTCCGGGGAGACGCCGGTCTGGCGCAGCTCGGCGAGCACGGCGTCGATCTCCGCGACGATGTCGTCGGTGCTCTTGCCCGGCCGCGCCACCGCCTGGATGCCGAAGACCGACTGCGCACCGAGGCTGTACTGGTAGGCCGAGACGCTCTGGACGAGCTTCTTCTCGTAGACGAGGCGCTGGTGGAGGCGGCTCGCCTTGCCGGTGCCGAGCGCGTTGGCCACGATGTCGGCGGTCGCGTCACCCTCGGTGAAGATCCGCGGCGAGTGCCAGTACATGATCACCATCGGCAAGGTGGCCACCGGCTCGTCCATGCGGATGACCACCTCGCGGTCGAGGGCCACGTCCTCCACGACCGGCGCCTGGGGCTTCGCGCGGCTGGGCAGGCTGCCGAAGTACTTCTCGACCAGTTCCTTGGTCTTTTCGACGTCGATGTCGCCGACGATGGCGAGGGTGGCGTTCGAAGGCGCGTACCACGTCTCGAAGAAGTTGTGGACGTCCTCCATGGTGGCGGCGTCCAGATCCTCCATCGAGCCGATCACCGAGCCGAAGTAGGGATGCGGCAGGGGGAAGAGGGCCTGCCAGGCGGCCTCGCGCGCCAGGCCGTAGGGCGCGGCGTCGGTGCGCTGCCGCCGCTCGTTCTTCACCACCTCCCTCTGGTTCTCGAGCTTCTCCTCGCTCATCGCGTCCAGGAGGAAGCCCATGCGGTCGCTCTCGAGCCAGAGCGCGGTCTCGAGGTGGTGGGCCGGTACGGTCTCGAAGTAGTTGGTGCGATCGAAGTTGGTGGTTCCGTTCACGTCGGTCGCGCCGATCTGCTGCAAGAGCGTGATGTGGGCGTCGTCCTCGATGTGCTTCGAGCCCTGGAACATCATGTGCTCGAAGAGGTGGGCGAAACCGGTACGGCCGGGCTGCTCGTGGAAGGCACCCACGTGGTACCAGACGTTGACGGCGACCACGGGGAGCTTGCGATCCACGGAGAGGATCACCTCCAGCCCGTTGTCCAGCGTGTACTTTTCGAAAGGAATCGAGAGCACGGTTTCCTCGGACTCCTGCGTCTGGGATGCGGCCGCGGGAGCCGCCGCGAGGAGGGTCAAGATAGAGAGAGCTGTGCGTGCAATCCAGGGCATGTGCCGTTCGCCTCCGCGGCCCAGGGAAGTTGCGGCGCCCGTGGGCCCTGCTCGGTCGTCGTGAACCGGCAGGGCATTCTACTCATTCCCCCGGTCGGCCGGACGCTTTCCGCGGAATCTGTCGAGAACGAGGAAGATGACGGGCGTGACGAAGAGCGTGAAGAGTTGGGAGAAGAGCAGGCCGCCGACCACCGCCAGCCCGAGCCCGCGCCGAGATTCGGCGCCCATCCCGGTGGCCACCGCGATGGGGAAGGTTCCGGCCAGCGCCGCGACCGTCGTCATCATGATGGGGCGGAAGCGCACGAGGCAAGCGTGGTGGATCGCCTCCCGCGATCCCTTGCCCTCCCGCTCGGCGTCCAGCGCGAAGTCGATCATCATGATGCCGTTCTTCTTCACCAGGCCCACGAGCATCACGATGCCCACGAACGAGTAGACGTCGAGCTCCCGGCCGAAGAGCAGGAGCGTGAGCAGCGCGCCGAAGCCGGCGAAGGGGAGGGCCGAGAGGATGGTGATCGGGTGGATGAAGCTCTCGTAGAGGATCCCGAGCACCAGGTAGATGACGAGGATCGCCGCAAAGGTCAGCAGCACCAGATCGCGGAAGGACTCCTGGAAGAACTCGGCCGCACCCGCGAAGCGGGAGGAGACGCCCTCGGGGAGCGTGGGTTCGATGCGGCGGCGGATCGCGTCCACCGCGTCGCCGAGCGAGGCGCCCGGCGCCAGGTTGAAGGAGAGCGTCACCGCGGGGAGCTGGCCGAAGTGGTTGACCGAGAGCGGGCCGACGCCCCGCTCGAGCCGGGCGACGGCGCCGAGGGGCACCATCTCGGGAATCTCCTGCGCTTCGCGCAGACGCGTGGTGCCGATCCACAGGCTCTCTAGGTCGTCGGGTTTGCGCCGGAACTCCGGGGCGAGTTCCAGGATGACCTGGTAGGTGTCCGTGGAGGTGTAGATCTCGGAGACGCGGCGCGTCCCGTACGCGGAGTAGAGGGCGCTCTCGATCTCCAGCATCGTCAGACCGAGCGAACGCGCCAGATCGCGATCCACGCGCACGAAGACGCGCGGCGTGGCCATTCGGAGATCGCTGGATACGTCCGTGAGGAAGGGGATGCCCCGCATCTCGGCCTCCACCTGGCCGGCCACCTCGTAGAGGAGGTCGCGGTCGAGGCCGAGGAGGGTGAACTGGTAGGCGCCCGTGGTGAGGGTACCCGTGAGCGGAATGGCCGGCGGAACCTGGGGGAAGGCCTCGATTCCCGGGAGTTCGGCGAACTTCCGGCGGAGCTCGCCCACGATCTGGAAAGCGGAGGCATCCCGGTCCTCCCGCGGCACGAGTTGGCCGAAGACGATCCCGCTGTTGGAGGGAACGCCGGGGACCGATCCGATCGCCGAGACGAAGGACGCCACGCCGGGCTGGTCGAGCAGCACCTGGTTCACGCGGAGCTGCAGCTCTCGCATCCTTTCGAACGAGACTTCCTCACCGGCCTGAGTGAAGACGAGGACCTGGTCGGTGTCTTCCTCGGGGATGAACCCCTTGGGGATGACGAAAAAGAGAAACAGCGTGGCGGCGAGAACGATCAGCGAGTAGAGGATGGTGAGCCGGGGGTGGTCCAGCGACCAGCGCAGGCCGCGGTCGTAGAGCGATAGACCTCTGTCGAAGACCCGCTCCGAAATCTGATACAGCCGGTTCGGGCGATGGCTCGGTGGCTTCAAGAAGATGCTCGAAGCCATGGGTGTGAGCGAGAGGGCCACCGCGCCGGAGAGGAGGATCGCCACCGCGATCGTCACGGCGAACTCGCGAAAGAGCCGTCCGATCAAGCCGCCGAGGAAGAGCACGGGGATGAAGACGGCAGCGAGCGAGATCGTCATCGAGACGATGGTGAAGCCAATCTCCGCCGCGCCGTCGAAGGCCGCGCGCCATCGCCCCTTGCCCATTTCCAGGTGGCGGACGATGTTTTCGAGCATGACGATCGCGTCGTCGATGACGAAGCCGATCGAGAGGACGAGCGCGAGCAGGCTGAGGATGTTGAGGCTGTAGCCCAAAAAATACATGACCACGAAGGTCCCGAGGACCGAGAGGGGCAGGGCGAGGCTCGGGATGATGGTCGCGCGCAGGTTGCGCAGAAAGAGGAAGATCACGACGACCACGAGGACGAGCGCGAGGACCAGCGTGAACTCCACCTCGGCCACGGATTCGCGGATGACCTCGGCTTGGTCGAAGACGATTTCCGTCTCGATGGAGGCGGGAATCATCGCGCGCAGTTCGGGAAGCAGCCGACGCACGCCGTCGGAGACCTCGATGGTGTTCGTGCCGGGCTGGCGCTGGATCGCGAGGACGATGGCTTCCCGATCGCGATACCACGCCGCGGTGCGCACGCTCTCCTCGCTGTCGACGGCGCGACCGACCTCCGAGAGGCGTACGGGCGCTCCGTCGCGATGGGCGATGACGATCTCCTGGAAGGCGGCGGCGTTCTCGAGTTGGCCCTCCACGTCCACGTACCAGGCCTTGTCCTCGTCCTCGACCAGGCCGGAGGGAAGGTTCACGTTGGCGGACTGGATGGCGGTCACGACGTCGCCGATGCCGAGCGCGCGCTGGGCGAGCGCGCTCGGATCGAGCTCGATGCGCACGGCGTACTTCCGGTTGCCGAAGACGAGGACCTGCGCGACGCCGCTCACCATGGAGATGCGCTGGGCCATGATGGTGTCGGCGTATTCGGTGACCTCGCGAAGCGGCAGGGTGGAGGAGGTGAGCGCGACGTAGAGGATGGGCTGATCCGCCGGGTTCACTTTGCGGTAGGTCGGTGGGCTCGGCATCTCCGGCGGGAGCAGCGGAAGGGCGGCGGCGATCGCGGCCTGCACGTCCTGCGCGGCCGCATCGATGTCGCGATCGAGGGCGAAGAGGAGGGTGATCTCGGTGTTGCCGAGCGTGCTGCTGGAGGTCATCTGCTCTAGGCCGGCGATGGTGGAGAACTGGCGCTCGAGGGGGGTGGCCACCGAGCTCGCCATGGTCTCGGGATCGGCCCCCGGCAGGGTGGCGAAGACGAGGATGGTGGGGAGATCGACGTTGGGGAGGTCGCTGACCGGCAGGCGTTGGTAGGCCACCACCCCGAAGACGAGCAGCGACGCCATCAGGAGGGTGGTGGCCACGGGCCTTCGAAGGAAGACCGCGGAGAGGTTCAAGGCGCGCCCTCCGGTGGGGCCGCCTCGTCCGGCACCGGCGTCGGTCCGGCCGGCTCCCGCTCGGCGACGCGCACCTCCATTCCGGGTCGCAGGCGGAGCTGGCCGCTCACCACCACGCGCTCGCCGGGGGCGAGCCCTTCGACGATGGCGAGGCGACCGCCGTCGGCGGGCCCCGGCCGCACCGCGCGCATCTCCACGGTGCTGTCCTCCGGTCGCACCACGAAGACGAAGGGCCCTTCGGGGCCGACCTGGAGCGCGGCGGAGGGCACCACGGGCACTTCTTCCCAGGTGCGGACGTGGAGCCAGACCTCGGTCGGCTCGCCGGGCCAGAAGGTCTCCTCGGCGTTGTCGAAGACCGCCTTGAGGAGGATGGTTCCGGTGGCGGGATCCACCGTGTTGTCGATGAAGTCGAGCCTGCCTTCGCGGGCGCGGTCGGGGTGGCCCCGCGGCTGCGCGCGGACCGTCGCCTGTCCGGCCCGCATCGCCTCGCGCACGGCGGGGAGGAGATCGGCCGGGATCGAAAAGCGCACGTAGATGGGATCCATCACCTGAATGGTGACGAGCGGGTCCGCGGAGTTCGGTTGCACCAAGTCGCCGATGCGGACGGCGAGCTCACCGGTCCGGCCGGCCACGGGCGCTTCCACCACGGTGAAACCGAGCTCGAGCCGCGCCTGCTCCACGGCCGCCGCGGCCGCCTCCACCGCGGCGGCGGCCGCCTGGGCCTGGGCCGCGGTTTGCTCCGCCTGCTGGGTGGCGACCGCGCCGCGCCGTTCGAGTTCGCGATAGCGCCGCGCGTCCGCGCGGAGCTGCGCCGCTCGGGTGCGCGCCTCGGCGAGCGAGGCCTCCGCCGCCTCGAGGGCGCGCTCGAACGGGCGGGGGTCGAGGCGGAAGAGCGGCTGGCCGACCTCCACCACGCTCCCGGGCTCGAACTCGACCGCGATCAGATGTCCGCCGACCCGCGCCCGCACCTGCACGGTGTTGATGGATTCGACCATGCCGATGGTGGGGAAGAGCTCGGGGACGTCGCCCACCTCGACCTCTGCCACCTCGACCGGGGGCGGGGGCGGGCCCTGCGCCGGCTCGCGTTCGCACCGACAGCCCACCGCTGCGGCGAGCCCGAGGGCGACGACGATGGGGCGGGGGACGGCCACGAGATGAAGGAGTGCCCAGGGGGCCTCCCGACGGCAAGCCCCCGAGGGATGTCAGGGAGCGGAGTTCGTGCCAGAATTCGCGGCATGAGGACGCGCCTGCTCGCCTGGCTCGTGGTTCTCGCGTTCGCCTGCGGCAAGGAGGAGACGGAAAAGCCTTCGGTCCGCGCTCCCGTCCTGCGCTTCGCAGAGGGGACGAGCTTGGGCGCCGGCGGCGTCGCGGAGCTCGACTTCGGCGAGGTGGCGATCGGCCGGCAGGCCCGTGCCACGGTGGTCGTCGAAAACCTCGGCGGCGAGCCGCTCACCCTGCAGACGACGCCGCCGAACGCGCCCTTTTCGATCGTGGACGCGCCCGAGACGATCGCACCTCGCTCCCTC
>DATGOH010000039.1:0-6782 GCA_035306165.1 Ferdinandcohnia sp. | reverse complement strand
CATGGTGGAGCTCACCTGTAACAGGGTGCCGTCCGGCCCGTCGTCCACGGGGTCGTAGGTCACCGCGAAGGCGATGCGCCCGTTGTGTTGGAGCGTCACGGGAAGGTCCGGCATCTCGGCCTCGAACTCTCCGGAGGAGTGACCGGTGCCGTCGAGCGCCGCACTCTGCAGCGTGACCGGCACGCTGCAGCGGTTGACGAGTTCCACCGGGACTGTCTTTTCGGGACAGCTCACCCGCCGCAGGCCGAAGTCCACCGTCGATGGCTCGAAGCGCAGGCAGCCGTCGATCACGTCGGCGTCGAGGGGAATCGAGCCGACCGGCGCCTGGGGATTGGAGACGTCGAAGAGCAGCTCACCGGACTGCCGGCCGACGCTGCCGGCCTCGAAGCGCACCGCCACGGACACGCTCTCGCCCGGCGCCACGAGCGCCACTTGAAATGCGTCGGGGAGCAGCGAGAACGAGGTGGCGCTTCCCGGTGCGAGCCGCGGCGAGGCGAAAACGCACTCCCCCTCCCCCACGTTGCGCAAGCGGGCGGTGAGCACGACGGACGTCAGGACCGGCACCGCCGTGAAGCGAAGCACCGGCGGATCCGCCTCCCACGCGCAGGGCGGAAGCGCCTTGGTCGTCGCGAGCAGCGGCACGGGGAAGACCGGCTGGTCGCCGTCGTTCGACTCGACGAGCAAGGTGCCCGCGAAACTCCCCTCGGCATTCGCTTCGAACTCCACCTTGAGCGGCACCGGCGCGTCCGCGGGGGCCAGGCTGAAGGCGCCCGGGTTCACCAAAGAGAAGCCGTCCCCGTTCGCGCTCGCGCCGAAGACCTCGAGCGGGCCGCCGTCGGAGGTCCCGGCGTTGCGGACGAAGACCCGCTTGCGCACCTTCATGCCCACCGCGACGGTGCCGAAGTCGAGCAGATTCGGCTCCACCGCGATGTCCGCACCTCCGCCGTTGCCGGTGAGGCAGACCTCCAGGTGGGACGCGACGGGGTCGTCGTTGTGCAGAAGGAGCGTGCCGGTGAAGCGACCGATCGACGCGGGCGAAAACTCCACCTCGATCTCCGCCTGCTCACCCGGCTCCAGCCGCTCCAGATCGATGGACTTGCCTCCGCTGCGGACGGAGGCGAGGGCGAAGACGCCGCTTCCGTCCACGATCGCGGGTCCCTCGAAGTTCACCGGCTGCTCGCCGCCGTTGGCCACGATGACACGCCCCGTGGCGACCTGGCCAGGGCTGACCGGGCCGAAGTGGATGCAGTTGGGCGCGGCGACCAGGCTGGAGGCGAATCCCTCGCCGCTCAGCGCGATCTTTTGCCGTTCGTCCACCGCACCCGGAACGGTGACGGTGAGCGTTGCGCTCGCCTTGCCGAGCCGCATGGCGGAGAAGCGCAGGCCGAGCATGAGCGTCTCCCCGGGCGCGATCTCCCAGCTCTCGGCCTCGTCCACCAAAGAGAAGAGGTTGGGATCGTCGCCCGCGAAGCCCTCGACGTGGAGGGTGGCGCTCAGCCTCCCGCCGTTGACACAGCTCAGCGGCAGCACCTTTTCGGTGTTGAGGACGACGCGGCCGAAGGCCACCTCCGCCGCGCAGGCGACCTGCGGTCGGTCCCCCACCCCCATCACCGACACGGCGATGCGCGGATGATCCGGGTCGTCGGTGAGCAGAAAGAGCTCGCCCTGGTACGGCCGCACCTCGTCGGGTCGGAAGCGGACGACGATCTCGGTCTTCTTTCCCCCGGGGATCGTCCGCGCCACCGAGGCGGGGAGGGAAAAGGCTTCCGAGAAGCCCTCGCCGCGCTCCACGCCGATCAGGCCCAGGGGACCGCGACCGAGGTTCTTCACCACGAGGGACCGACTCTCCTCCGTGCCGACGGCCACGCGGCCGAAGTGGAGCGATTCCACGTGCACGCGGGCGCGCGCGTTCTTTAGCGCATCGTCGCCGCACGCCCAAAGGAGCGCGCCCAGGCAGACGATTCCGATCCGGCTCCGGCCCCCCATACTCTCCCCCGCTGCGCTGGCCCAGCTCCGAACCGCGCTGTCATGAACGTTGGCCCGGCCTGCCTCCCTGGGCAAGATGGAGCCAGGCGAGCACCGGGTCCCTTGCGGGGACGAACGTCAGCGGATGCGCTCGTGCTGCGGCTGCGACGGAGGCCCCGCAGGCGCGGGTGCGACCGGCTCCTCCAGGTACGTCAACTGGCCGCCCTCCTCCGCGAAGGCGCGCGCCCCGTCCGCCACGTGGATGAAGTCGCGCGCCGAGACGGGATAGGCGCGCGCGAGGTGTCGGAGCACGCGGCCCACCCAACGTCCGAATGCCGGCCCCTTGCGGATCTTTTCGTAGCCCTCGTAGGCGAGGACCGCGGCCGACAGCCGCGCCGGCGCGAGCCGCCCGCGACGGGGCGCCGGCAGCGCGAGTTCGAAGACCTCGGAGCGCAGCGGATCGAGCGCGAACCACCCCGGTCGGGGCCCCTCCTCCAGAGGGTGGAAGTGAAGGATGCGGGTGTGCTCCCTGTGCGCGAGGTAGAGGCGCCGCTGCGAGCGGATCGCCTGCGCGAAGCAAAACCGCGAGGGGTCCTCCAGGATCGCGGCCGCGTCATCGGAGGAGGCGAGACGGCCCGGAAGGACGACGAGGCCCGGGTCGACCTCGTCCACCGCGCGAAGGAAGGGTGCCTCGTCCGATGGCGCGAGAAAGCAGAGGAATTGGCGTTCCAAGGTTTTCCACAGAGAAGGAGGAACGGAATGTGGACGTTCCCGATACGTCGGGTAGGGATCGTCGCATGAAGCCCCTACCCATCTACCCCAAGCGGACCGCTCGCCGCCACCCGCGGGTTCCCGCCGACTTCTCCTTCGAGCTGTGGCATCCCGGGGGCGGATGCCGACTGCGGGCGAAGAACCTCTCGATGACGGGCATGCTGGCGCGCGACGAGCGACGGGTTCCGGAGGGCCTGGTCCGGATCGAACTGCCCCCGCCCGACGAAGGCGAGCCCGTGCGCATCGAGGCCCGTGCCTTCCGGCGCCCCGACGGTCTGGCCCTGCATTTTCTCGACCTCGACCTTCCCGCGATCCTCACCCTCGCCCGCCACATCTCCCCCCATCTCTAGGCCGAGCCTGGTAGTCTGGCCGCATGCGGTCGTCCCTTGCGATTCCGTTGGTTTTCGCGCTCGCCCTCCTGGGCTGCAGCGCCACCGCCGACACGCCCGACCGGGCCTTCCGCGCCTTCGTCACCCACCTGCAAGCGGGCGAGGTGGACGAGGCCTGGGAGCTGCTCTCCCGCCGCTCCCAGGACGAGCTGACGCGGATCGTCCACGAGCGGAGCGTGGCGAGCGAAGGCGCCATTCCCGACGATCCCAAGCGGGTGGCGCTCGGCGATGCCGAACTCGCCCGCCCCATCGACGCCGTCGAGATTCAATCGCAGACCGAGGATCGCGCCACCCTCCTCGTGCGCAGCGGCGAGGAGACCATGCCGGTGCAGATGGTGCGCGAGAACGGCAAGTGGAAAGTCGAGCTCGTTGACGCGCGTTGATCGCAGGGGGTATCCGTCCCCGCCCATTCCTCGCTTCGAGGCACCGACATGTCGAGCCAGATGAAGCCGCTTCGCGGCGACGAGATCCGCAAGGCCTTCCTTTCCTTCTTCGAGGGGAAGGGACACCGCGTGGTGCGCAGCGCCTCGCTGGTCCCCGCCAACGATCCCACGCTGCTCTTCACGAACGCCGGCATGGTCCCCTTCAAGGACGTTTTCACCGGCCGTGACAAGCGCGACTACGTGCGCGCGACGTCGGTCCAAAAGTGCGTGCGCGCCGGCGGCAAGCACAACGATCTCGAGAACGTGGGCGTCACCGCGCGCCACCACACCTTCTTCGAGATGCTCGGGAACTTCTCCTTCGGCGATTACTTCAAGGAGGAGGCGATCGCCTGGGCGTGGGAGTTTCTCACGGAGGTGCTGCACCTGCCGAAGGAGCGGCTCGCCGTCACGGTCTTCGCGGGCGAAAACGGCATCCCGGCGGACGAGGAAGCGGAGGCGATCTGGAAGCGGGTCTCGGGCCTTCCGGCCGACCGCATCCAGCGGATGGGTGCCGCGGACAACTTCTGGGTGATGGGCGACACCGGCCCCTGCGGCCCGAGCTCGGAGATCCACTGGCACCAGGGCGACCACCTCCCCTGCGAGGAAGAGGCCGAAGGCCGCCGCTGCAAGGGCATCGCCTGCGACTGCGACCGCTGGCTCGAGATCTGGAACCTGGTCTTCATGCAGTTCGACCGGGACGAGACCGGCAAGCTCACGCCGCTGCCTCGGCCTTCCATCGACACCGGCGCCGGGCTGGAGCGCCTGGCGGCCGTGCTGCAGGGCAAGGGCTCGAACTACGAGACCGACATCTTCCGCGACATCATCGATCCGGTCGCGGCCCTCGCCCACACGAACTACGAGGACGCGCCCGAATCGCTGCGCACCTCCATGCGCGTGATCGCGGACCACGCCCGCGCCACCGCCTTCCTCGTGGCCGACGGCGTTCTTCCCTCCAACGAGGGGCGGGGCTACGTGCTCCGCCGCATCATGCGCCGGGCGATTCGCCACGGCACCCGCCTCGGCCTGGACGTCGTCTTCTTCTTCCAGGCCTGCCAGGCCGTGGTGCGGCAGATGTCGGAGGCCTATCCCGAGCTCTCCGAGAACGCCGAGCTCATCACCGAGGTGGCGCGCAGCGAGGAGGAGGGCTTCCGCCGCACGCTGTCGCGCGGCCTCGCCCTCATCCAGGCCGAGATCGCCGCGCGGCGCGACGGCGATCACATCCTCCCGGGTGAGGTCGTCTTCAAGCTCTACGACACCTTCGGCTTCCCCGTGGATCTCACGCGGGTCATCGCCCGCGAGCACGGCTTCCTCATCGACGAAGCCGGCTTCCGCACGGAGCTCGAAAAGCAGCGCGAGCGCTCCGTCTTCGCCGGCTCCGGCGAGACCGCCGTCTCCAAGCTCTACCTCGAGCTCGTGCAGACCGTGGGCCCGACCACCTTCCTCGGCTACGAGGGCACCGAAGGCCAGGGCAAGGTGGTGGCGATCGTCCGCGACGGCGCCCTGGTCGACAAGGCCGAGGCGGGCGACGCGGTGGAGATCGTCCTCGACCGCACGCCCTTCTACGGCGAGAGCGGCGGCCAGGTGGGCGATGCAGGCATCCTCGCCGCCTCGCGCGACGGGGCGCGCGCCAGCCGTACCGAACTCGAGATCCAGATCCGCGACACGCAGCTCCCGGTGCGCGGCCTGATCGTGCACCGCGGGCGCGTCGTCTCCGGCATCGTGCACGTCGGCGACAGGGTGGAGGCGGTGGTGGACGCCGAGCGGCGCCAGGCCATCCGGCTCAACCACAGTGCCACCCACCTCCTCCATCGCGCGCTGCAGGAGGAGCTCGGCAACCACGTCCGGCAGGCCGGCTCGGTGGTCGCCCCCGACCACCTCCGCTTCGACTACACGCACTTCCAGGGGCTCGACCCCGAAACCCTGGAGCGGATCGAGACGCGGGTGAACCGGATGATCCGCGACGACGCGGAGACGCAGACCCGCGAGATGGCGCTCGACGAAGCCAAGGCGATCGGCGCCATGGCGCTCTTCGGCGAGAAGTACGACGAGCGCGTGCGCGTGGTGCAGGTGCACCCCCGCTCCCTCGAACTTTGCGGCGGCACCCACGTGCGCCGCACCGGTGAGATCGGCCTGTTCAAGATCCTCAGCGAAGGATCGATCGCCGCCGGCGTGCGCCGCATCGTGGCCGTCACCGGCGAGGAGGCGATCCGCTGGCTGCACCAGCGCGAGCGCCAGACGCTCGAGGCGGCGCGGCTCCTTCGCACCGCCCCGGACGAGCTCGGCACCAAGGTGGACGCCACCCTGCGGCGCATCCGCGAGCTGGAGAAGGAGGTCGAGGCGCTGCGGGGCAAGCTCGCCCAGGCCGCCACCGGCGACCTCCTCGACCAAGTCCGCGAGGTCGCCGGGATCAAGGTGCTCTCCACCCGCGTCCCCGGCGACGTGGCCGACTTGCGCGAACTCTCCGACCGGATGCGCAACAAGATCGGCTCGGGCATCGTCGCTCTGGGCACCGAGAAGGACGGCAAGGCCCTCCTGCTCGTGGCCCTCACCAAGGACCTCGTCCAGCGCGGCCTGAAGGCCGGGGATCTGATCCGCGAGATGGCGCAAGCGATCGGCGGGCGCGGCGGCGGCAAGCCGGACCTCGCGCAGGCCGGCGGCCCCGACGTGGCCGGTCTCGATCGCGCCCTGGAGATGCTCTACGACCTCGTCGCCGAAGGGAGGACCGATGTCGCGCGTACTCCGTGAGATGCATGGCCCCTTGCTCGTCGTCCGCCCCCCGGTTCCCGCCACGGTGAACAAGGCCGGGGTGAACTACAAGAGCGAGGTCACGCACCTCGAGTACTCGCCGCGCGGCGCCTACGACGAGTGGCTCGCGATCTGCGAGGGCATCCTCGCCTTCGGCGGCGACGCCATCTTCGACTTCGAGCCGGAGGACGACCGCTTCCTCGACGCCGGCGATCTCCGCCTCGAGGCCGACGGCACCCTCCGCGGCGAGGACGGCCGCGCCCTCGGCCACATGGACGAGGTCTCCACCGGCCGCGTCTTCACCGCCAACGGCCCGTGGGTGGTCGTGGAGGACGGGACCCTCCGCGCGCTCTTGCCGAATCTCGTCGCCCACCGGCAGAACGAGATGCACTACTACCGGCGGCTGCTCGGGCGCATCGCCGAAGAGAGTGGTTACCGGCTGCAGATCGAGCAGAACCCGCATCCATGGGAAGGGATGGCCGACGTGGCC
>DATGOH010000038.1:0-3574 GCA_035306165.1 Ferdinandcohnia sp. | reverse complement strand
GCTCGAGATCGCCCACGCCGCGGAGCAGGTCCACGAGTTCGCCGCGGAGCACCGCCCGCTCGTAGAGTTCCTGGACCGCGTCGTGGCGCGCCCGGATCGCCCCCACGTCCAGAAGCGGCGCGGCCAGCCAGGCGAGGAGGCGGCGTCCGCCCATGGCCGTGGCCGTCTTGTCCAGCGTGCCGAAGAGCGAACCCTTCTTGCGGCCGCCGTGCAGGGTGCGGAAGAGTTCGAGGTTGGTGGAGCTGGCCTCGTCCAGGCGCAGGTGGCGCTCGGGGTGGAAGACGTGGATGCGGTCCACGTGCGTCGCGTCGGTACCCCGCTGCGTCTCCTCCAGGTAGGCGAGGGCAGCGCCCGCGGCGGCCGTGGCCGCGGCCTTCCCGCCCAGGCCGAAACCCTCCAGGCTCGCCACGCCAAAGTGGCGCAGGAGCAGCCGCTCCGCCCGCCGCGGCTCGAACGATTGCGCATCCTCCGCCGCACGAACCGAGCTGCCCTGCGGCGCGCGGAGCTCGCCCACCTCGGGCCCGACGAGGATCTCGCGCGGTCCGAAGCGCGCGATCTCGGTCTGTGCCGCCTCCAGGCTCGGCAACTCGGTGGCGAGGAACTCGCCCGTCGAGGCATCGAGGAAGGCCAGCCCGAAGCGATCCCCGATCCGCGCCACCGTGGCGAGGTAGTTGGCCGCGCGCGGCTCGAGCAGATCCTCGTCGAGCACCGTGCCGGGCGTGACGATGCGGGTGACCTCGCGGCGGAAGAGCTTCCGTCCCCCCTTCAGCGACTCCTCGGCGACCTGGTCGCAGATCGCCACTTTCTTCCCCGCCTCGATGAGCTTGGCGATGTAGGCGCGCGCCGCGTGGTAGGGCACGCCGCACATCGGGAAGCGCTCCCCGTCCTTGCCCCGGGAGGTGAGCTGGATGTCGAGGATCTCCGACGCCTCGACCGCATCGTCGAAGAACATCTCGTAGAAGTCCCCGAGGCGGAAGAAGAGGATCGCGTCCGGAAACCGCGCCTTGGTCTCCAGGTACTGCCGCATCATCGGGGTGGCGTTCTCGATCGTCGGGAGCGTACGCATCGCGGGTCGGGGAAAGGCGGTGGAGAGGGCTTCTTACTACGCGGTCCGCCGCGCGCCAAACGGAGAAGGGCCGCGACCATTGCCGGCGGCCTAGGGATCGTCCCGCCGCACCGCGCGCAGCTCCAGCTGGCGGATCTCCGATCCCGCGCCGTTCTTCACCTCGTACACGAGCGAAACGTCCCGGGGATCGAAAGGCATCCACAACGTCGTGCTGCCGCTGCGGATCGCCGCGGGATCCGTGGTCGCAAACACGACGTCCCCCACCCCATCATCCCAGATCGTGAGTTCGGTTCCGCCGTGGTTCTCCCAGCGCAGTTCCACCCGATCGCTCACCCGATAGATCCGCTCTCCGTCCGCTGTGTCGAAGAAGCGGACCTCCGGCGGTCCGAGATCGACCTCCACTGGTGCCGAAGCCACCTCGTAGCCCAGCCCGTTCTGGGCTCGGAGCGAAAAGCTCGTGGGCGAGCCGATCGGGGTCGGCACCAGGTAGGCGCCCTTCGGCACGGCGAACTCGTCCGCCCAGAGCGGCACATCATCCTGCAGCACGACCACCCGGGCCGCGTCGGGAACGTCCCAGTGGATCGACACCTGCTCCCCCGGCGCCACCCGAGACGGCGCGGCGAAGACGGCGGCGAAGGTGGGCACCGGATCGACGGGCGCGGGGATGGTCTTCTCCGAAGCGCCGTCGTCGTTGTAGGCGGTGAGCGTGACCGTGCCGGGCCCGGTGAAGAGCACCACGACCTCGCCCATCGCCGGATCCTTTCCCGTCAGGTCCACCTCTCCGCCCGGCTCCACCACGAGGCGCACGTGCGTGGCGCCGTCCACCTCCCACCCGATCGTGCTGGCGCCCACCACGCCCTGGCCCGCGGTGACGATCGGACCGTGCGCGAGCCGGCGGATGAGCGGCGTGCGCACCAGTTCCACCACCGCCTCCGCCTCCGAGACGAGCGTGTCCGCCCAGGCGCGCAAAACGAAGGTCCCCTCCTCCCCGATCGGCAGGGTCCGGCTTCCGCTGGTCGCATCCGTCTCCCACAGATCGCGGAGGTCGTTGCCGAGAACCACGCGATCCGCCCCGTGGACGCTCCAGGTCGCGAGCACCGGCAGTCCGGGCCGCGCCTCACCCTGGGCGACTGCGGTGAACGTCTCGATCCAAGGCGCCACCCCGAGCCAGGCACCGTCCCGCGCCTCGCCTCCCACGCCCTCGGCCACCGCGAGGAAGGCGCCCGAGCGGCGGGCCACGATCGCGAGGCTCCCGTCCTCGCCGGGGCCGTCGTAGACGATGTCGTCGTCGGGATCCGAGATGACGATGCGCGCGGCATCCCGCACGCTCCAGCGCAACTCGACCTCCTCGCCCCAGACCGCCCGCTGCCGGTCCAAAGTGAGCTCGACCGTCGGCCGCGCCCCCATCGCCACGAAGACCTCCGCGGTGTCGAGGCCCTCCGCATTGATCGCGCGCAGGGCATAGCGCGTTGCCTCGGTGGGGTGCACGACCATCGAGCCCTCGGCCTCCGAGGGGGCGCCGAGAAAACCACCCGGGTCGGCGAAAATCTGCAAGAGATCGGCACCCACCACCTTCCAAGCGAGCTCGACCACCGCGCCTTTGCGCACCGCCGCGGCGGACGCCGTGAAGGCCTCGATGCGCGGCGGCCCGCGCAGATCCACTTCGACCGTCAGCTCCGCCTGATCCCACCCCGCCCCTTCGTTTAGGGCCTCGAGGCGATAGACGCTCGTCCGTTTCGGACGCACCTCCAGCGCGCCGTCGAGCGGAAGCGGCTCGCCGTCCAACGGTACGCCGTCCTCGTAGAGGACGACGCGCGTCGCATTCTCCGTCTGCCACCGCAGCCGGCTCGCTTGGCCTACGCCGATGCGGGGCGGCTCCGCCGTGAAGGCCACGACGGTCACCTCGCCCCCATCGACCGGGCCGCCCGCCTCGTCCCGGTCCGAGGCACATCCCACGAGCGCCACGACCAGGACCAGAAGCGCCGACCTCGACCGCCAATGGACCGTGTTCATGCGCACATCCCCACGCCTCCGGGACGCGGATCCGAACCGCCCCTCCTCTCGCACGAAAAGGACAGCACGAAGGCGCGTGCCTGTACAGCACCTCCCCTGCACGGCTCGGTCGGAACGGCGGCCGCCACCCGACCTTTCCCAAAAACAAAAAAGAGAAACGCCCCGGAGGTTCCGGGGCGTTCTCGTCGTCATGCCACGCGTCGCGCGACGGGGATCAGAAGGTGTACTTCACCCGCGGCGCGATCGCGACGCCGAGCACGTTGGGCCCGAGGAAGTACTTACCGGCGAGGTCGAGCCCCACCGAGAAGTGATCGAAGTGGGTCGCATACTCGACCCCGAGGCCGCCGCCGATCAGCGGCACCGTCCCCTCCGCATTCGAGAAGGCCTTCGGCTCGATGAGCGCGATGCCGCCGAGGCCGCGGACGGTGACGAGGAAGCGCGGCAGCACCTCGTAGCCGTACCAGACGGTTCCCTCCAGCGTGGTGGCGCTCCAGG
>DATGOH010000037.1:0-8796 GCA_035306165.1 Ferdinandcohnia sp. | reverse complement strand
AGGATCTCGCGCCGGCCGCGGCGGACCGCCAGATCCCGGACCTCGATCACCATGTCCCACGCCCCCTGCGGCGGAGGAGGAGATAGAGGAAGAAGGGGCCGCCGATCATCGCCGTGAGCGCACCGATCGGAAGCTCGGCCGGCGCCGCCACTGTGCGCGCCAGAAGATCCGCGAGCAAGAGGAGGGAGGCGCCGCCGAGCGCCGCCGCCGGAAGCAGCGGTCCGTGGCCGGGGCCGATGAGCAGGCGCAAGAGGTGGGGGATCACCAGGCCCACGAAGCCGATGGTGCCGGTGGCGGCCACCGCCACGCCCACGCCGAGCGCGGTGAGGAAGACCAGCCGACCCTTGAGGCGCTCCACGTCCACGCCGAGGTGGTGCGCCTCGCGCTCGCCGAGCACGAGCGCGTCGAGCTCCTTGGCGGTGCGCATGGCCAAGGCCAGCACCACCGAGACCGGCACGCCCACCCAGACCACGCCCGTCCAGGTGGCGCCGCCGAGGCTGCCCAGGCTCCAGAGCGTGAGCGCGCGGAGCTGCGTGTCGGTGGCGAGGAAGCTCAGCAGGCCCGTCCCCGCGCCGGCGATGGCGGCGATGGCCATGCCGGCCAAAAGGAGCACGGTCACGTCGGTGGCGCCGCCGCGCTGGCCGAGGCGGCGCACGAGGGTGGTTGCGCCGAGCGCGCCGGCGAAGGCCACCGCCGGCAGGCCGATGCCGCCAGCCCATCGAGCGACGCTGCTGCCGAAGACGATGAAGAGCGCCGCGGCGAACATCGCGCCGCCGGAGATGCCCAGCAGCGCCGGATCCGCGAGGGGGTTGCGGAACAGGCCCTGCAGAAGCGCGCCGCAGCAGGCGAGCGCGCCGCCCACGAAGATGCCCAGCACCACGCGCGGCAGGCGGATGTTCCAAAAGACCGCCGCCGCCGTCGCGTCCACGGAGCTCTCGGGCAAAAGCCCCAGCGCGGCGAGGAGGATGCGGAAGATCTCGCCGGGCGAGATCCGCACGGCGCCGATCGAGGCCGAGAGCAGCGCGGCGATCCCGAGGATCGCCACGAGGCTCCCGATGCCCGCCCGCACGCGGCGCCTCCGCCCCTCCGTCGGAAGCGCGACCGGATGTACGCTCTGCGAGACCGCCACGCTCACGATCCTACTTCGCTTCGAGCAGGGCGCGGGCGAGCTGCGCCACCGCCTGGCCGGTGCGCGGCCCCATCGCGAGCAGCAGGGCGTCGTCCATGACGACCATGCGCTTCGCGCGGCCCGCGGGCGTCAGCGCGAGGCCCGGCACCTCCCAGACCTTTTCCGCGCCGCCGAGCGACGCGAGGGTACGCTCGGTCACGAGGACCACGTCCGGGCGCGCGGCGACGAGCGCCTCGGTGCTGATGGGGCGGTAGCCCTCGTAGGCGTCCACCGCGAGCTGGCCGCCGGCGAGTTCGATGACGCGCGCGGCGACCGTGTCCTTTCCCGCCACGTTCAGCACCGACGGGGTGGGGGAGAAGAGGAAGAGCACGCGCGGCGCCTTCGCCTTCACCTTCTCGCCGATGGCGGCGGCTTCGTCGAGCTGCGCGTCGAGGCGAGCCAGGAGTTCCTTGCCGGCCTCGACACGACCGAGCGCCTCCGCGATGGTGCGGATGCGGCTGCGCGCCGCGTCCAGAACGGTCACCTCGTCCACGGTGACGATGCGCACGCCCGCCGAGCGGAGCTGATCGAGGGCGGCCGGCGGGCCCGAGAGCGCCGAGGCGACCACGAGCGTCGGCCGCAGGGAGAGCACGCCCTCCGCGCCGATGCGGCGGTAGTAGCCCACCTTCGGCAGGCGCGTGGCCTCCTCCGGGTACATCGCGGAGGCGTCCACGCCGACCACGCGATCGCCGACGCCGAGGGCGAAGACGATCTCGGTGACGTCGAAGCCGAGCGTGACGATCCGCTCCTTTGGCTTCGCCGTTTCGGCCTCCGCCCAGGCGGCGGCGGGGAGGATGGTGAAAAAGGCCGAGGCGGCCACGAGGGCCGCCCGCGCAATCCGGCTGTGCAGACGATCAGACACGGTGAATTTCCTCGAGCTTGCCGAGCAGGTTGCGCCATTCGGCGGACTCGGGCTTGCCGGGCTTCCGCTCGCCGAAGAACTGGGCGATGAGCTCGCCCTCGGCGTCGAAGAGCTCGATCGAGTTGACGTCGCCGTCCTCGGTCGGCTTGGTCACGCGCCACGCCTCGGCCACGTGGTCGGTGCGCAGGTGCAGGTTGAAGCCGTGGTCCATCACGTTGATCCAGGGGCCGAGCGGCTTGACCTTCTCCACCGGGCCGGTGTGGATCTGGATCATCCCCGGATTGCCCACGAACACCATGATGGAGGTACCGGTCTTCGCGGCCTCCTCGAGCACCGCGGTGGCGACCTCGGGGCGGAGCTGCGCCGCGAGACGCTCGTCGGCCAGACGCATCGCGTCCGTCCGATGCACCTTGTACTTGCGCAGCAGCGGGTAGAAGTCGTGCGTATCCTTCAGATCCCGCCAGCCCTGGAGGAAGGCCTCCTTGTCGACCTGATCGACGGGGAGGTTGTCCTCCTTCGGCATCGGCTGGTCGGACGGCGTGTACGGCTCGTTCGCGGCGAAGCGCTCCACCAGCGCATCGAAGGCGGCCTCGTCGCTGCCCTCCTCGAGCCAGATCTTGTGGATGGCGTCACCGGCGTGGTCGAAGAACTGCAGGCTCAGCCGGTGGTCGCCCTCGCGCGGCTCACGCACCGCGAAGGCCGCGTGCCAGGGCTTGAAGAAGAAGCGCAGGTCGATGTCGCGCGAGTGGAAGATCCCGCCGACCGGCGAGAACTCCGGCGCGGGGTACACGCCGCGCTTTTCGTGCACGCAGCTCTCGTTGCGGGTGAGCGCCATCACGGGGCCGAGCGTGCCGAGCGACTCGAGGATCTCCCGGAACTCCGGGCGGAGCAGGGTGGCGCCGGGCCGCGAGGCCACGAGCATCGCTTCCGAGATGCCGAGCTTTTCGGCGGCCTCCCGGACGCGCAGCTTGGGATTCTCCGCCATGAGCTTTTGGTAGTCGGCCCAGATGTTGGCGGGGTCGAAAGGCCGGTTGGCAGCAGGCATGCTCATTACTCGATCTCCTTGTAACGGAAGGTGATGAAGCCGCCCGGGTCGGAGCCCTCGACTTCATAGCTCACGATCTGGAGGGCGACGAAAGCCTCCTCGGTGGTGCGCAGCACGTACACCCTCTGCTTGGGGGTGAGGACGTGCGTCGACATGTCGTAGTCGAACCACGGATCGTCGCCCATGAAGGCGAACTCGCCCCCCTCGGCGATGGGGCCGTCCACCCGGTACTCCTGGGCGAGCGGCTTGTCGACGCCGGCCAGCGTCTTGCCGTCGACCCACGCCACCGCCACGCCCTCCGGACCGTTGGTGGCGATGGTGTACCGGCGGAAGGCGATGTCCCAGCCGGAGGTCTCGTCGGTCTCCTCGCCGGTGTCGAAGTCGAAGAAGACCCAGGTGTCCGCGTCGCGCGCGTCGATCCGCACCTCCTCGTAGGTACCGGGCTCGGGCTCCTCCGGTTCCTCCGGATTCGGCCGCTCCGGCTCCTCGGGATCGACGGGCGGCTCGATCGCCTTGACGCGGATGGTGAGGACGGCAGCGGTGCCGGCGTCGTCGTAGTAGCGGAGAATCTGCACCGCGAAGGCGTTGCCCGCGTCCGTCACCACCACGTAGACGCGGCGCGCCTTGGGCGTGAGGACGTGCGTCCCGATGTCGTACTCGTACCAGTCGTCGCCGTTGTGGAAGGCGAGGCCATCGCCTCCGCCGCCGCGCCCGTCGCCGGCCGTGGGGCGACCGGGATCGAGCCAGTAGCCGCTCTCCGGGGCCGCCTCGACGGCGTCGAAATCGACGTCGTCGAGCTTGGCCACCATCACGTCCTTCGGGCCGTTGGCGGCAATCAGGCTGCGCTGGAAGGCCAGATCCCAGCCGCCGTCCTCCTCCGCCTCGGCGCCCTCGTCGAGGTCGAAGAGGACCCAGCTATCGCTCGCGGTCGCATCGATGCGGAAGAGGCCCGGCTCGAGCTCGACGACCTTCTCGCCGCCCGTCGGTTCCTCGTCCATTTCGAGCGGGCAGCCGGCCAAAACCAGCAGGCTGCCGAGAAGTGCGGATCGAATGCGATACGTACCCCGCATGGCCATACCTTCGTGTTTCAGTAGGTGAACGTGAGACCCGCCCAGTAGGCGCGCGGACGAATGGGGAGGGTGTCCACCTGCCCGGCGTCGAAGACGTTGTCCACGCCGCCGATGAGGGAAATCCGTTCCATCAGGGGCTGCTGCGCCCGCAGGTTCAAGAAGACGTAGGGCTCGCCGATCCGCTCCTCTCCCCCGCGCTCGAGCGGGAAGTATTTGCGCTCGCTCACCCACTCGCCGCGCGCCGTGATCGAGGTGCCGGTCTCGAGCCTCCAGGTGGTCGAGAGCGTGACGCGGTGGGGGGCACGGCCGTCGAGCTCCCGGTCGTTGATGAGGTCCCGCGCGTCCGTGAAGGTGTAGCCGAGGTCGAGGCGGAGCTGCCGTCCCACCCGCAGGCCCACCAGCGTCTCCACGCCCCGGGAGACCGCACGACCGATGTTCTCGTAGCCGAAGATCATCGTGCCGGTCTCGCTTCCGTCGGTGATGGGCACCGAGAGGATCAGGTTCTCCAGATCGTGGTGGAAGAAGTTGACGTCCAGGCGGAGCCAGGTCGTGGCCTGGACCGTCGCACCCACGTTCGTGCTGCGGGAGACCTCGGGCTCGAGATCCGGATTGCCCTCGACGCGGTAGCCGATCGACGGGTTCTCGAAGTACAGCAACATCTCGCGGAAGTCGGGGGCGCGGAAGCCGTGGCCGTAGGAGGCGCGCAGCGTCAGCCACTCGGTGGGCATGGCGCGCGCCGCCACCTTCGGCGAGACGTGCGAGTAGAACCACGAGTCGTAGTCGGCCCGAACGCCTGGGGTGATCGCGAACCACTTCGCGATCTCCCAGTCGTCCTGCGCGAAGACGGCGGGGCGGATGCGACCGCCGTTGCCGTCCGGGAGGCGGGGCGACTCCACCGACTCGTGCAGGACGTCGGTGCCGACGGTGAGCCGGTGATCGCCGATCCGGTGGTCGAACTGGGCGCTCGCCTGGAGCAGCACGTCTTGCGTGCGCTGGAGCTGGTCGAGGGCGCCCGAGCCCCGCTGGTCCTGCAGGAGCTGGTCGACGGTGTAGCCGACGTGTGCCGAGAAGGAGAGGGCGGTCTCTTCCGCCAACTGTAGGCGGGGTGCCACGGTCACGAGCACCTGATCGACCCGGTTGGTGCGATCGAAGATGGCGCCCGTGCCCTCGAGTTCGTCGACGCTCTCGAGATCGCGGTGCAGGTAGTTCGCCGTGGCCGTGAGCGAGAAGACGTTCGAGAAGCGATGCTCCGCGCGCACATCGACGTTGGTGTCGTCGATTTCGCTGCCGGTGGTCGCGATGCTTCCGGGGACGAGGCGGTAGGGCGTGTCGTGGCGATGGCCGACGGTGAGCCGAAAGAGGGACGACGCGCTCGCCGTCGCGCCGGAGATGCTGCCGCTCCAGCCCTGCGTTCCGCCCCGCACCTCCGCGTTTCCCTCCAAGGGCCGGCCGGCGCGTCGCGTGCGTAGGTGGATCACGCCGCCCATCGCCTCCGAGCCGTAGAGCGCCGAGCTCGCGCCCTTGACGATCTCCACCTGGGCCACGCTGTCCAGGTGCAGGCGGGTGACGTCGAAGCGATCGCCGATGCGGCCGGTGACCCGCTCGCCGTCCACGAGCACCAGCACGTGGCGGGAGGAGAGCCCCTGGATCTCCACGCCGGTGCCGAACTGCGAGTTGGTATCGAGCTGGATGCCGGGGATGGAGTCGAGAAGCTCCGCGAGATCCTGTGCGCCCGAGGCCTCGATCTCCCGCCGCCCGATCACGATCGTCTGCACGGGGGCGTCTTCGATCCGCCGCTCCGTGCGCGAACCGGTGATCACCGTCTCGTAGCTGATGTCGGCCTTCGCCTTCTCCCGCGCGTGCGCGCTCGGCGCGGGCAGACCGAGGGCGACGGCGCCGGCCAGAAGCAGGCGGACGAAGTGGTGCGATGCGGAGGATGCGTGCCCAGGCGCCATGTCGCGCCCTTGGTAATTGAGAATGAGTTGCAAAGTCAAGACGAAATCTGCGGCCGCTGCCGCTGGACGCCAGCCCCCGGGAGGTGGGGGCTTTCGCGGAGCCCGGACGCCCATCTTTGCGGCGGATGGAGGCGTACCTCGAGAGCGGCAGCTACCTGGCGGTGGTCCTCGCCCTCATCGGCGGAGCGCTGGGCCTGCCCCTCCCCGAGGAGGTGGTCCTGCTGACCGCGGGCGCATTGGCGGGACGCGGCATCACCCGCTGGTGGATCGCTCTGCCGGTGTGCTGGGCGGGGGTCCTCTTCGCGGACTGCCTTCTCTACTTCGTCGCGCGCAAGCTCGGCAACGCGGCGCTCGAACACCGCCGCTTCCGGCGCCTGCTGCCCCCGGCGCGGCGGGCGAAGCTGCGCAGCCTCTTCGAGACGCGCGGACCGGTGGTCATTTTGATCGCACGCCACATCCCGGGGGTGCGCGCCGCCACTTTCGCGCTGGCGGGGATCGATCGGTACCCCTTCCGCCGCCTCCTCTTCTGGGACGGCCTGGGGATTCTGAGCAGCGCGACCATCGTCTTCTGGCTGGGGTACCTCTTCGCGGACGAGCTGTCGCGGGTGCGGCGCCAGGTCGCCGACGTCCAGAACGTCCTGCTGGCGGCCGTGGCCCTCGTCCTCCTCTTCTTCGCGGGGAGGGCGCTGTGGCGGAGCTTCGGCCGCGGCCATCCGCCGGCCCACGGCCTGCGGGAGGACGGGCGCCAGCGGCCTCCGTCATCGCTGTAGCGGCGTCCAGCCCAGCCGGAGGTCCTCGCCCAGGCGGAGGACCTGCGCGCCCTCCTCGGCGCCCTCCATCGAAAAGATCCACGCGCACGGGCCAGGGATCACGCCCGCGCGTCGCGCCTGGAGGAGGAGGCCCACCGCCACCATCCCCATGGTGAAGCGCGCGTTGATCTCCACCACCGGCCGAAGGAGCGGCGCGCCGTCGGGTCCCTCGAAGACGAAGGCGTCGATCCCCAGCGGGCCGTGGTAGCCCGCGGCCGAGACCTCTCCGGCCACGAGGATCGCGGCGGCGCGCAGGGCGTCGTCCCAGGCCGAGCCGGATCGCACCTTGCCGTCGACGCCGAGCTCGCCGCCGCTCCCCTGGTAGATCCCGGCGCCGCGCAGCTTCTGGCGGGTGGTGCCGATCCAGCGGATCCTCCCGTCGGGCTCCAGAAAGAGGAGGGCGGAGAGATCTTCGATGCGGCGCAGCCACGGCTCGAAGACCGCGCCGCCGCGTTGCCGGAGCCGCGCCGCGGAGCCGGCGACGTCCTGCAGGCGCCGCACCCGGCCGCGGCCGCTCGTGCCATGGCGGGGCTTGAGCACCCAGTCGCGGCCCACCCAGGCCGGGAGCGCCTCCACGCATCGTCGCACCCGCTCGGGTTCGATCGCCTCGGGCCCGAAGACCTCCACGTGTCCGAGCAGCGGCGTGGGCAGAAGGCCCTGGTGGAGCGCCGCGCGCTGGGCGAAGGCCTTGTCGTTGACGCGGAGGACGACGGCGGGATCGGGAAGGTGCAGCTTCGCCCCGGTCGCGCGCAGCCGGCGCTGGGCGGCATCGTCGGCGAGCCAGGCGCAAGCCTCGCCCTCGATCCAATCGAAGAGCGGAACCTGCGGCGGTGGACCGAGCGCCGCGGGCCAGGCAGGCCGCGCGGCGTCGATCGGCTCGACGTCGGGGCCGAAGAGCCAGAGGAAGGCCCGGACCGCCTCGGTGGCGGTCGGCGGCAGGGCGGAGGGGGAGAGGCCTTCTTCGGCGCCGAGGTTGGGCAGGACCTTCATCGCGGGGGCCGCGCCGCGCGCACGTGCGCGATCATCTCCTCGGAGAGTCCGGCGCGCCGGCGCGACTCGGCCGAGAAGCGCCGCCCCTTGGCGCGCGCCGCCGTCAGGGGGAAGGGGACGTTGCGCTCGTAGGCCTCCACCTCCGAGATCGAGGGAGCCTCGAGGCGGCGCAGCCAGACCGCCGCCAGCTTGACGTGGCCGATCTCGTCGTCGTGCACCCGCTGCAGCACGGCGGCGGTCTCCTCGTCCCCGGCCTGGCGGAAGGCGTCGCGGTAGAGGAGGGCGAAGTCCAGATTCGCCTGCTCGAGGGTCAGGCCCATCGCACAGAGGAAGGCGCGCGGACCGCCGGGGTGCGCGTCGATGCCCGGCACGAGCTTCCAGAAGTAGTCGGAGAGGGCATGGTCCTCGAGCGATTGCCCCAGCGCGCCGAGGCGGTCGAGGTAGAGGCGGAGATGCTCCTGCTCCTCGGCCAGGGTGCGCAGAAAGCCGCGCCGCAGCGCTTTCGGCATCTTTGGCCAGCGCAAGAGCGCCCAGGCGAAGAGCTCGATGGCCATCAGCTCGTGGTGGGCGAAGCGCGCCAGCGTCACCGCGCGCGCCTCCTCCTGCGCGAGCTCCTTCAACTTGGGCAAGGGGCCCACGCCGCTGCGCAGCCTAAGCCCCGGTGCGCGGGCGGGACGGTCGACGTGCACGGCGGGGCCGGACGCGTCGTCGTCCAGATCCACGGGCGGAAGGAGCTTGCTCTCGAGGTCGCCGCCTTCGAGGATCCGCAGGCAGTACTCCCGGACGTCCATGTCGCCTTTCTTACCAGAATCCGCGGGATTGCCCGGGGTTCGGGGCGAGGGTAGAACGACCGAATGGCCAACTTCCACCGCGCAGCCGCCATCGTCATCGGCGACG
>DATGOH010000036.1:0-3220 GCA_035306165.1 Ferdinandcohnia sp. | reverse complement strand
CCACCCTCGACCGGCTGATCGAGGCGCGGGATCGCGCCGCTCAGCCGAGCGCCTGACGCGGACCGTACTCGACCGCTTCCTTGCGGATCCGCACGCCCTCCGGCAGCGGGCCGAAGACGGCCTCGAGCAGCTCGGCAGGGCGGACGGACCCTCGGTCGGTGTGCAGAAGCGTGAAGCGCACTTCGCGCTCCTTCGCCGCGAACTCCGACACGAACGCACGCAGGTCGATTTCGCGCCGGCGGATCTCCTTCCGCCGGCCGCGCTTTTTCTCCATCTCGCGCACGACGACCCGCGGTTCGTCTGCGAAGCGCGCGGCGAGCCGATCGACGTCGCCCGCATAGGCCTCGGGCAGCGTCACCCGGTAGCGCGACGCGCGGATCTCGCGTTCGATCGAGGGCGCGCCCAGCGGCACCGCCCACGCTTCGAAGAGGCGGAAGCCCGCCGGTAGCTGCGCGGCGAGGCGATCGCGCACCTCCTTTGGGGCGATCGTCTCCGTGATTTCGATCTCCATGGTCTCCGCCTCGCTCTCGATGCCCACCGCCAGTGCGGGGCCGAGGGAGAGGCGGGGCCGCGGCCGTTCGCCCTCGGTGAAGGAGAGGGGGAGCTGCGCGCGACGGAGCGCGCGGGCGATGGCCGTGGCCGTCTCCAGGTGGGAGAGCGCGATCGCCTCGCCCTCCTTGGCGAAGCGGATGCGCACGCGGTGGCGCACCGGGCTTTCCTTCGCCGCAGCGGCGCTCTTTGCCGCCTCCACGTTCTTTACGAGGCGCCGTGCGGCCGTCTCCGCCGGCCCCGCTTCCTCTTGCCCCACGATGGGCAGGGCGGGGTTGGGGTCGTAGGGCCGGCCGTCCACGTGCACGTACTCCTTCGGATCGTAGACGCGCGTGCGGACCACCTGGTAGTCGCAAGCGCCGCAGACGTGACAGGGGACGATGGTGCAGTCCACCGCCGCCGCTTCGCGGTAGGCCTTCTCCCGCTCGGACCAGAGGTAGGCCTTGGTCACCTCGCACTGAATGACGTCCCAGGGGAGGATCTCGTCCTTGGCGATCTCGCGGTGGGCGAAGAAGTCGATTCCCACGCCGTGTTCGCGCTCCATCTCCTTCGCCGCCTCGAGCCAGACGTCGTAGCGGAAATGGTCCGACCAACCGTCGAGGCACTGGCCCCGACGATAGGCGGCGAGGATGGCGGTGGCCACGCGGCGATCCCCGCGGGTGAGGAAGGCCTCGATGCGGGAGCTCTCCGGCTCCGGATAGCGGAACTGGATGGCGGGCGTCGGTCCGAAGGCGGAGCGCAAGAGGTCCTGCTTGCGGTGCGTCTCCTCGATGGGGATGTGCGGCTCCCACTGGAAGGGCGTGTGCGGCTTGGGCACGAAGGTGGAGACGCCGACGTTCACCCGCGCCCGCCGGCTGTACTTCCGCCCGCGGGCGAGCACCTTGTGTGCGAGTTCGCCGATGGCGAGCACGTCCTCGTCGCGCTCGGTGGGCAGACCGATCATGAAGTAGAGCTTCACGAGCTCCCAGCCCGCGCCGTAGATCGTCTCCACGGCGTGCAAGAGATCCTTCTCCTCGTTGCCCTTGTTGATCACCCGCCGCATCCGCTCGCTCGCCGCCTCCGGCGCGACGGTGAAGCCCACCTTGCGGATGCGCTTGATCTGCTCCGCCAGGCGGCGGTTCATCGTCTCGGTGCGCAAGGAGGGCAGGCCCACGGCGATCTTCTCCGGCCCGAATGCATCGAGGAAATCCTCGAGCAGGCCGTTGAGGCACTGGTAGTCGCCGGCCGAGAGCGAAAGGAAGCTGACCTCCTCGTAGCCGGTGTTCTCGTAGCCCTTCATCGCCAGCCGCAGCACCTCCTTCGGATCGCGCTGGCGGGTGGGCCGCGTGATCATCCCCACCTGGCAGAAGCGACAGCCGCGCGTACATCCGCGCTGGATCTCCACCGGGATGCGGTCGTGCACCGCCTCCGCGAAGGGCACCACCGGCTTCTCGTAGAAGGGTGCGGCGTTCAGATCGGGAACCACCCTCCGCACGACCCGCTCGTAGCCGGGCTTCTTCGGGCGCATCGCGCGGATGGGGCCGCCGCGCTCGAAGACGGGCTCGAAGAGGGAGGGCACGTAGACGCCCTGGATCTCGGCGAGCTCCCAGAGGAGTTCGGAGCGGCTCGCGCCGTCGCGCTTGCAGGCGAGCACCAGATCGTTGACCTCGTGGACGACCTCCTCCGCCTCGCCGACCACGAAGAAATCGAAAAATGGAGCCATTGGCTCGGGCGCGTATGCGCCGGGACCACCGCCCACCACGAGCGGATCGTTCTCGCCACGGTCGGCGGCGAACAGCGGAATGCCCGCCAGATCGAGCATCGCCAGCACCGTGGTGTAGCAGAGCTCGGTCTGCAGCGAGAAACCCACCAGGTCGAAATCGCGCACCGGCGCGCGACTCTCCCACGAAAAGAGCGGGACCTTGCGCGCACGCATCTTCTCCGCCAGGTCGAGCCCGGGCATGAAGGTGCGCTCCGCCGCCGTCTCCGGGCGGCGGTTGAGCACGTGGTAGAGCACCCGAAAGCCCAGGTTGCTCATGCCCATCTCGTAGAGGTCGGGAAAGGCGAGCACCCAGGTGATCTCCGCTTCGCGCAGATCCTTGCGGATGGCGTTGACCTCGTTGCCGAGGTAGCGGGAGGGCTTTTGCACGCCGAGGATCAGACGCGAGACGTCCACCTTCTCGAACCGTCGCATTCTCGCCTCCGTTTCAGCCGCGCCGGGCTTCGAGCCACGCGGCGATGCGCTCGACCACGGGGAGGGCGCGCCGCGGCCAGCGCACGTGGTGCGTGCGCTCCTGCCCCTCCGCCTCGGGATCCCAATGCCACCGTTCTACCTTGGCCCGGGGCATTTTGGAGAGCATGTGCTCCGCCACGTGCGGGGGCACGAAGATGTCTTTGGCCAGCGTGATCGAGAGAACGGGTAGCTCGACCCGCGCGATCGCCTCCTCGATGTCCGGGCCGTCCCAGTTGCGCAGCCGGTATCGACCCTCGAGCAGGAGCGTCGCCCAGTCGCGCATCACCGTGCGCGCCTCGCGCGTGGCGAAGCCGATGCGCTCGCCCGGGAAGTGTCCGATCCGATCCGCGAGCCAGGGAAAGAGCGCGGCGACGCCGCGAAGGATCGCGCGCTGGGGGAAGGGCCAGGTCCGGTAGTAGGGCGTGCCGCTCGCCACGTAGATCAGGCCGCGGATCCCTG
>DATGOH010000035.1:0-5864 GCA_035306165.1 Ferdinandcohnia sp. | reverse complement strand
GCAGTGCACGACGCCCGATTCATGGAGGAAGCCCTCCTCGTCTTCGAGCACGATCTCCACGTACCGCACGCCCGCGGCGCCGCAGCCCATGCCCTCGAAGGTCCAGTACAATTCCACCTCGGCATCGTGCCAGCCGCAGGCGGCGAAGAAGGGAAGAAGGAACACGAGCGAAAGCAATCTCTTCACGTTGCGATCTCCTCCTGCCGCCTTGGACGGAGAACGCGTGGGAAGATTCAAGCGAGCGCTCGGTTTTCTCCGCAGGCCGCGCGTTGACCCCCTAGCTGTGGGCGTGCAAGATCCAAACTTCCAAAGGAAGTGCTCATGTCCTCGTGTCTCGCAGCCATCGATTACGTCCACGCGATCCGCTCCAGCGGTCCCGTGGGGATCGGCGTTCTCGCGCTCCTCGTCCTCGCCTCCGCGTGGAGCTGGACGATCATCATCCAGAAATCGCTGCAGCTTCGGCGCGCCCAGGCGCGGTCGTTGGAATTCCTCGACACCTTCTGGAAGGCGAAGCGGCTCGACGAGATCTACGCGCGGACGGGATCGATGCAGGACGCGCCCGTCGCGCAGGTCTTCCGCGCGGGCTATGTCGAACTCGCGAAGCTGACCGGAGAGGGCGGCGAGCGCCGGCTCGACGACGGCGGCATCGACAGCATCGAGCGCGCGCTGCGCCGCGCGGCGAACACCGAGCTCACGCACCTGGAGGCGAAGACCTCCTTGCTCGGTTCCACCGCCGCGGCGGCGCCGTTCATCGGCCTGTTCGGCACGGTCTGGGGCATCATGAAGGCCTTCGGCGAGATTTCGCAGCAGGGCAACGCGAGCCTCGCCACCGTGTCCGCACCGATCTCCGAGGCGCTGATCGCCACCGCCGTGGGCCTCTTCGCCGCCATCCCCGCGGTGATCTTCTACAACCAGTTCGTGGCGAAGATCCGCGTGATCGAGAGCGAGATGAACAACTTCGCCTCGGACTTCCTCAACTTGGTCAAGCGCCACTTCGCCCGGACATGAGCTTCTCGACCGGCCGCAAGGGACTGAGCGAGATCAACGTCACCCCGCTGGTCGACGTGATGCTCGTCCTCCTCATCATTTTCATGGTGACCGCCCCGCTCATGCAGCAGGGGGTGAAGGTGGATCTGCCGGAGGCGCGCGCCCAGCCCATCGAGGCGAGCGACCAGCCCCGGCTCGTGCTCTCCGCCACGGCCGATCGCCGCATCTTCATCGGCGACGCGCCCGTGGAGCTGGAAGAGCTCGAGGAGAAGCTGCGCCACAACCCGAAGGCGCAGGCCGACAAGGAGATCTATCTCCACGCCGACCGCAACCTCCCCTACGGCTTCGTCATGGAGCTGATGGCGGCGGTGCAGCGGGCCGGGATCCCGGCGATGGGGATGATCACCGACCCCGTGGTCACGGCCCCGGCGCGGGCCGAGACGCGGAAGAAGTGAGCGTGGAAGGCGAGAGCCACAAACTGCCCGAGCCCGAGAGGATCTCCGTCCTCGCCCGGCGCCGCGCGCCCTACCGCTGGGCGTGGGCGGCTTCGGTGCTCCTGCACGCCCTCGTCTTCGGGGCGGCCTTCGGCGCCTCGATGGTGCAAGGCTGCGGCGGGCGCAAGGAGCCGGAAAAGCCGGTGGTGGCCAAGCTCGTGCGCCTCGGCCAGCCGCGGGAGAAGCACCTCCTCCCGCGCATCCCCAAATCGCCGCCGCCCCCGCCCGCCAGCCGCGAGGCGCCGCAGGTGACGCCCGGAAAGGAGCTGAACGCCCCGCCGAAGGAGTCGCCTCCGGCGCCGCCGGCGCCCGCTCCCCAACCCGCGGAAAAGAAGGCGCCCACCGCCGCACCGACCCAGCCACCTGCGCAGGCAGCGGCGCCGCGCACGCAAAAGCCCCAGAAGAGCGAGCTCGATGCGATCCTCGAGCGCTTCGCCGCCGCGGACCAGGTGGGCAAGGCCGAACCCCTGCCGGGTCTGCCCGACGGCGATCCGATGGGCGACGCGGACGAAGCGGCGGAGGGCGAACGGTATTTGGCGCTGATGCAGAAGCGGCTGCGCGATCATTACGTGCTGCCCTCCACGATCCCCGAATCGGAGCGGATTCGGCTGAGCGCGATCGTCCGGATCCACATCGACCGCACGGGGCGGCTGACGCGTTTCGAGATCGAGAAGCCTTCCGGAAATCCGCAGTACGACGCGGCGCTCGAGGCGGCGGTCAGCCGGGCCTCGCCCTTTCCGCCACCGCCCGAGCACCTTCTTCGCACCTTCCGCGATGGTTTTCCCGTTCGCTTCCGTTACTGAGGGAGCGTTGCCGGTTGTGTGGTAGGACAGCCCGCATGAGAGGAGTGATCGTCTTGCGTTCGATCTTGGGCCTGGTGCTCGTCTGGGGGCTGGCCCTCCCCGTCCCGGCCTCGGCTCAGGAAACCCTGATCGAGGTGTCGGGTGCGACCTTCCGCCCCCTTCCCATCGCCGTCGCCCCGCCCATCGCCGCGGGCGACGCCGCCGCGCCCGCGGAGGAGATCCACGAGGCGCTGAGCTTCGACTTGGAGGTGTCGGGCCTCTTCGAGGTGATTCCGCGCAAGGCCTTCCTCGCCGATCCGCGCGAGCCGCTCGGGCCCGAGGGGATCGTCTGGACGCGGTGGTCGGACGTGGCGGCGGAGGCGCTGCTCAAGTTCGAGGTGACGAGCGGGCCGCAGGGGCTCTCCCTCGCCTACCGCCTCTACGACGTGGCCACCCAGCGCCAGACGGGCTCCGGCACGCTCGAGGGGCGCATCGCGGATGCGCGCCGCCTCGCGCATCGGCTGGCCGACGAGCTCGTGCGCCACTTCACGCAGGAGCCGGGCGCCTTCTCCACGCGCATCGCCTACGTGCGCCGGCCGGCCGGCGGCGCGAAGGAGATCTGGATCGCCGACTTCGACGGCAAGAACGCCAGCCCGGTCACGCAGACGCGCGGCATCTCGCTGCTTCCCACCTGGTCCCCCTCCGGCAACGAGATCGCCTACACCTTCTTCAAGAAGAGCCTGCAGTACCCCCACGGCCATCCGCAGGTCTGGAAGGCCAACCTCCTCACCGGCAAGACCTCGGTGCTGGTCAGCGGCGGCGATCTGAACACCGGCGCGGCGTGGTCGCCCGACGGGACGAAGATCGCCTTCACCATGTCGCGCGACGGCAACCCGGACATCTACGTGGTCAACGCCGACGGTTCGGGGCTGCGCCGGCTCACCCGCGAGCCGAGCACCGAAGCGTCGCCGTGCTGGTCGCCCGACGGCAAGCGCATCGCCTTCGTCTCCGACCGCCACGGCACGCCGCAGATCTTCGTCATGGACGCCGACGGTGGGAACGTCGAGCGGATCACGCGCCAGGGCAACTACAACCAGACGCCGGCGTGGTCGCCGCGCGGCGACGAGATCGCCTTCACCGCGCGCGACGAGCGCTACGCCTTCGACCTCTTCGTGGTGAACGTGGAGACCAAGGAGATCCGGAGGCTCACCCAGGACCAGGGCAACAACCAGCATCCCACCTGGGCGCCGAACGGCCGGCTGATCCTCTTCACCTCGGACCGCGACGGAGGCAAGGCGCTCTACGTGGGCTCGGCGGACGGCCGGGTGCAGCGCCGCATCTCGCCGCGCGACGGGGCCGAATACACCGACCCCGCCTGGGGCCCCTTCCCGATCGCGGTCGAAGAGAAACGATGAGCCGGCGATACGCCGCCATCGACGTGGGCTCGAACAGCGTCCTCCTCCTCGTCGCCGAGCGCGACGAGGGGGGGCGCTTTTCCTCCGTGGCCGAGGCGATGGAGATGACCCGCCTCGGCGAGGGGGTGGACCGCACCGGCCGGCTGACCGCGCGGGCGATCGAGGAGACCGTCGAGGCGGTGCGAGCCTTCGCGGAGCAGGCGCGCTCGCACGGCGCGGCGGACATCGCCGTGGTGACGACCAGCGCCGCGCGAGACGCCGAGAACGGCCGCGAGTTTCTGGAGCGCCTCCGAGCCGTGGCCGGCGCGGAGGCGGAGATCCTCTCCGGCGAGGAGGAAGCGGCCCTCACCTACGCCTCGGCGGCGGCGGACTTCGGCCAGGGGCCGCTCTGGGCCATCGACATCGGCGGAGGATCGACCGAGGTGATCGCCGGGATCGGTGGCTCGGTGCGCTTCCGGCGCTCCTACGACCTGGGCGCCGTCCGGCTCACCGAGCGCTGTGTCGCTTCCGACCCGCCCGCCGAGGAGGAGCTCCTCCGCGTGGAGGAGGCGGTGCGCACGGCCCTCTCCGATCTGGAGGAGCCCGAGGAGGGCGCCGAGCTCGTCGGGATCGCCGGGACCGTGACCACGCTCTGCGCGATCGACCTCGGCCTCGACGCCTACGACGCCAAGCGGGTGCACGGCCGGCGGATGGCGTTCGCGGCGGTGCGCGAGCTGGAGCGGAAACTCGCGCGGATGCGGCTGCAGGAGCGGCTGGAGATTCCCGGGCTGCCACGCAGGCGCGCCGACGTCATCGTGGCCGGCGCGGTGATCCTCCGGGCCGCGATGGAGCACCTCGGATTCTCCGAGGTGATCGTCAGCGACAAGGGGGTTCGATGGGGGCTTCTGGAAACGCGTTTCGGTCGCTGATCCATGGGGCGCGACTGCGATCGCGGGATTGTGCGATTGAGCCGCCTGTGACGGCCGACTAGGCTGCGACCATGGCCGCCATGACCATGGCCAGGGCCCATCTCACCCTGGCCATCCTCACCCTGATCAACCTCCTCAACTACCTGGACCGCTACGTCCTCTCGGGGATGCTGCCCCTGGTGCAGGAGCACTTCGGCCGAAGCGACGCGGAGATGGGGCTCCTGACCTCGAGCTTCCTCATCGTCTACTCGCTCGTTTCTCCCTTCACCGGCTTTCTCGGGGATCGCCTTCCGCGGAGATACCTCGTGGCGGGCGGCGTGATCCTCTGGTCGGCGGCCACGGTCTACAGCGGGCTCGCGCGCTCCTTCGAGGAGCTGCTCGTGGCGCGCAGCCTGATCGGCATCGGCGAGGCTGGCTACGCGGCCGTGGCACCGGGGTTGATCTCGGACCTCTACGAGGAGAAGCGCCGCGGCCGGATGATGGCGCTCTTCTATGCCGCGCTGCCGGTGGGTTCCGCCGTGGGCTTCACCCTCGGTGGCGCCATCGGGACCGCGCTCGGCTGGCAGTGGGCCTTCTTCGTGGCGGGAGCGCCGGGCCTCCTGCTGGGCGCCGCGGCCTTCCTCTTCCCCGAGCCGCGCCGAGGTGCGACGGACGCGCGGGGGCCGACGACCGAGACGCCGGGCGTGCGGCGGATCCTCGTCCGCCTCTTCCGCACGCCGGCCTTCGTCTTGAACTCCGCCGGCTACACCGCCGCCACCTTCGCCATGGGAGGGCTCGCCGCGTGGTGGCCGACCTTCCTCTATCGCGAGCGGGGCCTCGCCCTCGACCACGCCGGTTACGTCTTCGGCGCGCTTTTGGTCGTGGCGGGCTTCGGCGGCACTTTGGCCGGCGGATGGCTCGGAGACCGCATCCACGAGAAGAATCGGGGCGGACATTTCCTGGCCGCGGGTTGGGGCCTCCTCGTGGCGGCACCCTTCGCCGTACTGGGCATCGTCCTCACTTCCCCCGCGGGCTACTGGAGCGCGGTCTTCGTCTGTCTCTTTTTCCTCTTCTTCAACACCGCCCCCTTGAACGCCGCCCTCTGCAACGTCGTCCCCGCCAACATGCGCTCGAGCGCCGTCGCCGTGAACGTGCTCTTGATCCACATGCTCGGCGACGCCATTTCCCCCTTCCTCATGGGCACCATCAGCGACGCCACCGGCTCCCTCGCCCACGGCCTCCTCCTCGCCTCCGCCATGATCGCCGTCGGCGGCGCCATCCTCGTCGCCTCCGCCCCCG
>DATGOH010000034.1:0-14803 GCA_035306165.1 Ferdinandcohnia sp. | reverse complement strand
GCGCCCATCCACCAGCTCCACCTCGTGGCCGAAGATGCCCTTGAGCGTCGGACCGATCTTGTCCGAACCGTCGGTGGAGTGACAGGTGTGGCAGACCCGCTGCGTGAAGAGCTGTTCACCCAGCTCCGGAAGCGGCGTGGTGGTGTCCTCCTTGGTGTTCTCCTCGACCCAGGCGTCGAACTCCTCCTGGCTGACGACCTTCACCCAGCCCGTCATGTTCCAGTGGGAGTCACCGCAGTACTCCGCGCAGTAGATGCGGTAGTCGCCCGGCTCGGTGGCCTCGAACCAGAGGGTCGTGGTGCGGCCCGGGAGCACGTCCATCTTGTTGCGGAAGGCGGGGACCCAGAACGAGTGGATCACGTCCGTGGAGCTCATGATGAGCTTGACGGGCCGGTTGACGGGCACGGTGAGGTTCTGGGCGGTCTGGATCCCGTAGTCGGGGTACTCGAAGGCCCAGGACCACTTCTGGCCCGTGACGTGGATCTCCATCGCGTCGCCGGGCGCCCGCGACAGGGTCATGAAGCTCTTGAAGCCCCAGGCGAAGATGGCGACCACGAGGATCGTCGGGATGACGGTCCAGGTCACCTCGAGCGCCGTGTTGTGCGGCGCGGGCGCCTTGTGCTTCTCCCGGGAGTACTTCCAAGTGAAGTAGAGGATGGCGCCGGTGATCAGCACCCAAAAGAAGATGCTGAGGTAGTTGATGAAGTTCATCAGCGCATCCACGTCGCCTGCGTACGTCGATGCCCTGGGTGGATACAGAAAGTCGTTCATACCTTTCAGTCCTTCTGGATCCGGCTGGACCGGCGCCACATCACCGCGAGGAAGCCGAAGACGCCGAGGACGATGATGGCGCCCCCGATGGCCCTGGCCTTCGCGGCGATCCGGTAGGCCTGAGAATCACCGTCGTAGTGAAAACAGAACAACAGAATCCGATCGAGCGTGGTCCCGACTTTGCCCTCTCCCGCCTCGGTCACCGCCAGCCTGAGCTCGAAGGGCTTGTACTCGATGCCGTACAGGTACCGCGTGATCTTCCCCTCCTCCGAGGCGAAGAAGATCACGGCGGGATGGGCCCACTGCTTGGACGCCTCGTCCCAGCGGTAGCGGAACCCGAGCGCATCCGCGAGGCGGGCGATCTCGCCCTCCTCGGCCGTGTGGAAGTACCACCCGGCCTCCGCGCCCTCGCGCCCCAGCTCCTCGAGCATGGTCTTCCGCTTCGCGGCGGCCAGCTCGGTGTCCTCCTTGGGATCGATCGACACCGTGACGATGTCGAACTCGCGGCCGGGGAGGTAGTTGAGCTCCTTCATCCCCTTGGTGATCCCGTTGAGGACGAGGCCGCAGAGCATGGGGCACTCGTAGTACACGAGGTTGATGAGGACGGGGCGGCCCTTCCCGAAGTAGTCGCCGAGGGTGACGGTCTTGCCTTCGTGATCGGTCAAGCGAACGTCGAGCGGCAGCTTCTCCCCGAGGCGCTCGTCCACGCCGACCTCGCGGAGCTGGCGAGGCGTCTCGTTGGACGATCCGCCGAGCGGCGCGAGGCCGTACTGGCCGAACGCCTGCGCGGGAAGGAGCAGAGCCAGGGCGATCGCCCATTTCGCTCTGCGCGCTGGACCGAAAACCGTCACGGCGTCGTCGACTCCCCGGCCGCTTCGGCCAACGGCTGGATGCGCTGCGGCAGGCCGGCCCGCTCGCGGGCCTGCGCCTCCCGCACGAAGGTTCCGATCGCCTCCTCGATGGGTAGGTGGACCGCCTCGTCGGTGATCGCGGCGCCCCGAAGCTCCTGCAGCTCCTTGGCGCGGAGCTCCTGCAGCGCGACGTTGGGCCGCGAGAGCACCACCTCGTAGGTCAGCTCCTCGGCCGCCCGCTTGAAGTACACCCAGAGGGAATAGGAGGCGATCGCCAGCACGATGGCGATCAGGCCGATGAGCACGGCGACCGCGTTGTGACGCGTGTCGTCCGGGTGGGCCAGGACGGTTCCGTGATGCTCGTCGTGCGCGTGCGTCGTCTCAGACATTCTCGTGCTCCAAGGAGCGGCGAAGGTTCGGATCGCCGATGGGAATGAGCGGGGCCTTGCCCAGCCGCCAGGCGATCGTCCCCACGAAGAGTCCACCGATGCCCACCATGGCCGCGAGCGTGGTCCACGGCATCGCCGGCCCCACGTGCAGGCTGGGCATCACGATCCAGTACATCTCGATGGCCCGGCCGAGGATGACGATCATCGCCGCGGCGACGAGCGTGCCCACGCGCCGCTTCGGCTCACGGGCCAGGAGGATGAGGAAGGGCAGGACGAAGGTGGCGAAGATCATCGCCAGCGCCGGCCCGCTCCAGCCGTGCTCCCACCGCTCCCTGTACCAGAAGGTCTCCTCCGGGATGTTCGCGTACCAGATCAGGAAGTACTGGCAGAAGGCGATGTAGGCGTAGAAGACCGTGAAGGCGAAGAGGAACTTGCCCAGGTCGTGCAGATGCTCGACCGTCACGATCCCCTGCAGCTTGCCCGCCTTCTTCAGGGCGATGGTCACCAGGATGAGCAAGGCCAGGCCCGCCTGGAACGCGCCCGCGAAGTAGTAGACGCCGAACATGGTCGAGAACCAGTGCGGCGCGAGCGACATCAGCCAGTCGAAGGCCGCGAAGGTGACCGAGAGCGCGAAGAGCAGAAGGCCCGGCGCGGTGAGCTTGCGCATCTTCGCGTAGAGGGCCAGCCCGTCGCCCTTGTCCTGCTGGATGGAGAGCTTGCCGAGCAGGACGGAGAAGGTGACCCACACCACGAAGTAGACGAAGGCGCGGATGAGGAAGAAGGGCGTGTTCAGGTAACCCGCCTTCTCGTGGATGAGGTGGTCGGTCTCGGCCACCTCCGGCCGCATCCACTCGAAGAGGTGCTCGCGGCCCATGAGGATGGGGACGAAGAGGATGACGAAGAGCGGAAGGCTCGTCGCCACGGCCTCGGCGATGCGCCGCAGCACCACGCCCCAGCGCGCGCCGGTGATGTGGTGCACCATCACGAAGAAGAAGGCGCCCAGGGCCATGCCCAGAAAGAGCATGAAGGCGGCGTGGTAGGAGCCGAAGGCCGAGGCGGGCTCGCCGCGGGTGCCGACCAGCGTGGCCACGACGCCCAGCAGTCCGACGCCCCACGCGGCCATGGCCACGCGCTGGGTGGAGGCGGGCGCCAGCTGCACCTGGCTCGCAGGCAGGTGATCGCGTTCGACGGCGTCGACCACCTCTTCGAGCGCTCTGGCGGGATTCAACGTGCTCATCTCACTGCTCCCTCTGCTGCACGGTGTCCTGCGCGTGGGCGAAGCGGCTGCGCTGCAGCGCCTGGACGTAGGCGACGATGGCCCAGCGGTCGGACTCGGGGATCTGCTTGGCGTAGCCCGGCATGGTCCTCACGCCGTTGGAGACGATCTGGAAGAGCTCGCCGGGCACCATCTGGCGAATGCGCTCCTGGTGGAAGGACGGGGGCGGCACCCATCCGCGGGTGGGGACGATGCCCCGGCCCTCGCCCATGCGGTCGTGGCAGACGGCGCAGAAGATGTCGAAGCGCTCCCGTCCGCGCTCCACCAGGGCGGTGGTCACCTCCACGGGGTACTGCGTCACCGGCTTGCCCTCGGCATCGACGCCGCGGAAGAAGGCGGAGTCGAGCTTGAGGCCGTTGCGCGCAACCGTTCCCTCGGGCGGCAGACGCTGCGCCATCCCATCGGGCCAGAAGGTCGAGCCGGCCTGCGCCTTGTTCTTCGGCTGGTAGGTCATGTTGGTGACCGGCACGACGTGGTGCTCGACGATCTTGGAGATCGGGATGACGGGCGGATCCTCGCTGGTGCCGCCGCGGCAGCCGGCGAGCAGGAGTACGGCAAGAAGCAACGAAGACATGCGCCGCATCACGGGGCCTCCAGGATGGCGATGCGCTTGCCACCCGCCTTCTCGAGGAGTTCGCGGGTGCGGTTTTCGTCGAAGAGCGGATCGCGCGACTCCACGGAGATGTAGAACTTGTCGTCCGTCATCCGCGCGGTGTGGCGCGAGTTGAGCATCGGGTGGTTCCAGCGCGGCAGGCCGTTGAGGAAGAGCATTCCGAAGACCGCGCCGAAGGCCGACAGGAGGATGGTCAGCGCGAAGGTCACCGGCACGAAGGCCTGGAAGCTCAGGTAGGGCTTGCCGCCGATGATCATCGGGTAGGCGACGGTGCTCGACCACGCCTGGAGAGCGAAACCGCCGATGGCACCCACCGCCCCGTGCCCGAAGACGATCCAGCCGAGCTTCGACTTGGGGATCTTCATGGCCTTGTCCAGTCCGTGCACCGGGAAGGGCGTGTGCGCGTCGAACCGCTTGTAGCCCTCGGCCGTGAGGAGTTCGGCCGCGTGGACGATGTCCGCCGGCGTGTCGAATTCCGCGACGAGAAGTCTTTCCTTCGCCATCTCAGCCAACCTCCGCGGTCCGAAGCGGCGCCTTCTCCTCGACTCCCTCGGCGTGGTGGTGCGGATCGGCCTCCGGCATCACGCCCTTCACCTCGGAGATCGCGATCACCGGGAGGAAGCGGATGAAGAGGACGAAGAGGGTGAAGAAGAGGCCGAACGAGCCGATGAACAGGCCCATGTCCCAGATGGTGGGCATGAAGTAGCCCCAGGCGCCCGGCAGGTAGTCGCGGTGGAGCGACGTGACGATGATCACGAAGCGCTCGAACCACATGCCGATGTTCACCATGATGGAGAGGACGAACATCACGGGGATGGACCGCCGGAACCGCTTGAACCAGAAGAACTGGGGCGAGATCACGTTGCAGGTGATCATCGTCCAGTAGGCCCAGGCGTACGGTCCAAACGCACGGTTGATGAAGGCGTAGCGCTCGTAGAGCGAGCCGGAGTACCACGCTATGAAGAACTCCATCGCGTAGGCGTAACCGACCATGGTGCCGGTCACGAGAATGATGATGTTCATCTTCTCGAGGTGACCGAGCGTCACCAGGTCCTTCATCCCGAAGACCTGGCGGGTGATCACCATGAGCGACACCACCATCGCGAAGCCCGAGAAGATGGCGCCCGCGACGAAGTAGGGCGGGAAGATGGTGGTGTGCCAGCCCGGGATCACCGAGGTCGCGAAGTCGAAGGACACGATGGTGTGCACCGAGAGGACCAGCGGCGTCGAGATGCCCGCCAGGATCAGGTAGGCCTTCTCGTAGTTGATCCAGTGGCGCATCGAGCCCCGCCAGCCGAGGCTGAGCAGGCCGAGGACCATCGCCCGCACCTTGGTCTTGGCCCGGTCGCGCAGCGTGGCCAGGTCGGGGATGAGGCCGACGAACCAGAAGAGCAGCGAGACCGTGAAGTAAGTGCCGACCGCGAAGACGTCCCAGAGCAGGGGGCTGCGGAAGTTCGGCCACACGCCCATCTGGTTGGGCAGCGGGAACATGTAGTAGGCCATCCAGATGCGGCCGACGTGCAGGCCCGGGAACATGAGGGCGCAGATGACCGCGAAGATGGTCATCGCCTCGGCGGCGCGGTTGATGGAGGTCCTCCACTTCTGGCGGAAGAGGAAGAGGACGGCCGAGATCAGCGTACCCGCGTGACCGATACCGACCCAGAACACGAAGTTGGTGATGTCCCAGGCCCAGCCGACGGGCTGCGCGAGACCCCAGACGCCGGTACCCTCCCACAGCAGCCAGAGCACCGAGACGCCGAAGACGCCCAGCAAGGTGAGGGCGAAGGCGAAGGCGATGTACCAATTCCTCGGCGTCTTCTGCTCCGTCACCTCGGCGACGACGTTGGTGACGTCGGAGAAGCGGAGCCCACCCGTGACGAGCTTCTCGTCGGGCGGCGTGGGCGGAATGGGAATCTTGGTTGCGATGCTGGGCGCACTCACGAGACCAGCTCCGGGTTCGGGTTGCGGATGCGGGCCAGATACGAGGTCCGAGGCTTAGTGTTCAACTCGCCCAGGAGCTCGTAGTTACGAGCTTCCTTCTTGCGCTTGCTCACGCGGCTGTTCGGATCCGTGATGTCTCCAAATACGATGGCCTCGGTCGGGCAGGCCTGCGCGCAGGCCGGGGTGATGACGCCGTCGGGCACGCGCTCCTGGCCCGCGACCTTGGCGTCGCGCCGGGCGGCGTTGATGCGCTGCACGCAGTAGGTGCACTTCTCCATGACGCCGCGGGTGCGCACGGTCACGTCCGGGTTGAAGGCGAGCTTGCGCACCTCGGTCATGCCCGACTTCTGGTGGAAGTCGAGGAAGTTGAAGCGACGCACCTTGTACGGGCAGTTGTTCGCGCAGTACCGCGTGCCGATGCAGCGGTTGTAGACCATGTCGTTGAGGCCGCCCTGCTGCGAGTGGACCGTCGCCGCCACGGGGCAGACGTTCTCGCAGGGGGCGTGCTCGCAGTGCTGGCAGCTGACCGGCTGGTGCACGACCTCGGGATCGCCGAGGTCGGTGGGATCCGCGGGGTTGGTGCTCGCGTAGTAGCGGTCGATGCGGATCCAGTGCATCGCCCGGCCGCGGCGCACCTCCTCGGGGCCGACGACGGGGATGTTGTTCTCCGCCTGGCAAGCGACCATGCACCCGTTGCAGCCGATGCAACGGTTGAGGTCGATCGCCATGCCCCACTGCTGGCCGACCTGCTCGTGCTCCTTCCACAGCGGGATGAGCGGCGGGTGCTCGACCATCTTCTTGGCGAAGTCGGGCTCGCGCTGGTAGCGCTCCAGATTCGCCTCGCGGACGATCGGCCGCCCCTCCATCGAGCCGTGCGTCTGCGTGGTGGCCATCAGCAGCGTGCCCGACATCGGGGTGAGGTTCGCGCCGGCGGCCGCCCACAGGTTCTTCGTCGTGCGCAGCGCATAGGCGTTGGTGCCGCGGCGCTCGCCGACGCGGCCGGCCCGCCAGCGGCCGTAGCCGAGGGCGAGGACGATCACGTCGTCGGCCAGGCCGGGCTGGATCCAGGCGCCGGCCTCGACGGAGCGGCCCTCCACCTCCACGCGCACGCGCTGCGTGTTGGTCAGGCCGAGACGCTTGGCCGTGGCGGGGCTGACCAGCGCGCCGTTGGTCCAGGTGAGCTTCGTGAGCGGCTCGGGGACCTCCTGCAGCCACGCGTTGTTGGCGAAGCGGCCGTCGTACACCTTGGCGTCGGGGGCGAAGACCAGGGTCATGCCCTGCGGCTGCGGCCGATCGAGCCGGGCCGCCGCGCGCACGATGCCGGAGGCGTTCAGCTCGACGGCGACGAAGCGCGCCGAGCCCTCCAGCAGGCCGTCGTGCAGAACGCGCTGCCAGGTCTCCTCGCCGCCGCGGGTGGCGAAGAAGCCCTCACGCACGATGTCGTAGCCGGAGCGCGGCCGACCGGCGATGTGCGAAAGGACCTCGATCTTGCTGCGTCCGTGCCAGATGGGCCGGATGAGGGGCTGCACCACCGAGTAGGTGCCGTCCACCGCCACCGCGTCGCCCCACTCCTCGAGGAAGTGGGTCTCCGGGATGACCCACTGCACGCGGGCGGAGGTCTCGTTGGGCGCCCAGGTGAGGTGGAAGCTGTGTTTGGCCTTGACGATGGCGTCGTCGAAGCCGAGGTCGACCGGCGCGTCGTAGACCGGGTTTCCACCCAGAACGATCACCGTGTCCACCTTGCCCTGGCCGAGCAGATCGATCGCCTTGCGCAGACCGGCGTCCGGCGCACCCTCCATCGGGTGGAAAGCGGGCGCGTAGCGCACGGTGCGGTCGGTGTTGCCGAGCGCGTGGTTGAGCGCGAAGGCGATGGCCTGCACCTCGGCGGGCTGGTTGCGGCCGGCGACGATGATGCTGCGGCCGCGGTGGGCGGCGAGCTCCTTGGCGAGCGCCGCCGTCACCTTGGCGTCGAACTGTCCCTCGCGCGCGATGCCGGCGGGGACGGCCACGCCCTCCTTCTGCAGCGCCCACGCCAGGTGGCGCAGGAAAGCGCCGGCCTGGCCCGCGCCGATGCGGACGCGGTGGTCGGCCGCGCCGCCGGTCACGGTGAAGGTGGCCTCGAAGGCATAGAGGCGGTTCATGCCGCGAGGCGCATCGGGATCCCGCCGCGTGGCCCACTCGCGGGCGTGGCGCAGCGCGTTCGGGCCGGAGCCGAGGAAGTCGGCCTCGACCGTCACGATCGTGTCCGCCTCCGCCACCGCGTAGACCGGCTCGAGCGCCTGGCCGAAGGCGATGCGCGTGGCCTCGGTCACGTGGTTGTGCGCGACCGGATCCCAGGAGACGATCGTCGCCTTCGGGAACTGCCGGCGCACCTTCTCGAGCTGGGCGTGGAAGGCCGGCGAACGCGAGGGCTCGTGGATGATGAGCAGGCCCTCGCCGCCCTTCGGATGCAGCGCCTCGAGGCGCTCGTTCAGCGCCGCGTCGAGGCTGGGGAAATCGCTCTCCTGGCCGTTGTGCAGGACGCGAACCGCGCGGTCGGGATCGTAGAGCGAGAGGATCGCGCCCTGGTGGATGGCCGACGTGCCGCCCGCCGAGCCGGGATGCAGCGGGTTGCCCTCGATCTTGGTGGGACGGCCCTCGTGCGCCTCGACCACCAGCCCCACGACGTCGTCGCCGAGGACCATGGTGGTGGCGTAGAACTGCGGCAGCCCGGGAACGAGATCCTCCGGGCGCTTGGCGTAGGGGACGATCTTCTCCTCGGGCCGGCGCACGCAGCCGGTGCCGAGGCCGGCCAGCGCGAAGGAGGCGCCCATCAGGCCGAGGAAGGAACGCCGGGTGACCGGATCGGTGAGCTCGGAGGCGCCCTCCGGGAACTCCCGGTGGAGCATCTCCTGGAACTCCTCCGTGGCGGCCACCTCCTCGACGCTACGCCAGTAGGTCTTGCCGTCTTCCTGGATCGGAAGGAGATCGCTGTTCTTCTTCTGCTCGTTCATCGGTGACACCCGGCGCAGTCGGTGGGGGGATTGACGTGGTACGCCTCGACGAGCTCGCGCCCGAGGGCTTCGCGATCCCCCTCCGGCACCCACTCCATGTTCGTGACCTGATCCTTCGGCCGCAGCGCGGGGGCGGGATTGCGGTGGCAGTCGACGCACCACTCCATGCTGAGCGGCTGGACCACCCGCACCACCTCCATCTGGTCCACGCGCCCGTGGCATTCCACGCAGCCCACGCCCTTGGCCACGTGCTGCGCGTGGCTGAAATAGGCGTAGTCGGCGACGCGGTGGACGCGCACCCACTCGATGGGCTTGCCGGTCCGGACGGCCTCGCGCACCGGCTCGAGGAGCGGCGAGTCGTGCCGAACGACGGTGTGGCAGTTCATGCACGTCTCGGCGGTGGGAATGGTCGCGTGCGGCCCCTTCTCCACGGCCGTGTGGCAGTACCGGCAGTCGAGCCCGAGGTCACCCACGTGCAGCTTGTGGCTGTACGGGACGGGCTGCCGGGGGGCGTAGCCGACCTCCGTGTGCTTGGGCGAGAACCAGAACCAGATCACGAAGACCACCCCTGCCAGGCCCAGCACGGTGGCGGGCGGAATCAGCCGCGGGATCTGGTTCGTCCACTTCGGAAAGACGAAGGGCGCCTCGTTCAGGCCGTCCGGCCGCTTGTCAGGTGCATCCACTGATCGCCTACCTGTTCGTAGTCCGATCGGCACACGTCACCGCGTGGCCGTGCGCCGAAAAGCCAATGGTTCCCTTTCGGAGACCCCGGCTCATAAAGCCGATCCGGCTCCATTTCGCAAGCGTCTCCGATTCGGGAGGCAGCAGGCCCAGGCAACGTTCGTGCCGTGCGCCCTCTCGGCCTCCCGACGACGTCCTCGCGTCGACTTCGACCCACTGCGGCCATTTGCCGCGGTGTCTTGCCGCAGGGGGCGGCGGGATTGCACGTCGGACGCGGGCGATGGCTTCCCGCTGCTTCGGGACACCAAAGAACGCTGGCGTACATGCCGCGATCCACGTACACGTTCCCTGCGATCGCATTCGAGTGGGTGGCGGGCTATCTAGCCCATGGATTGATCGAAAAGGAAGCATTTTTTCGTGCGCGCGCGGACGGTGTTGATCGCATTGGGCGCGCTCCTGATCGTCTCCGGAGCGGTGGTCTGGATGGCGCGGGTGGGCGCGAAGAACCTCGTGGGCTCGGGCCAGGTGCAGGCGGAGAAATCCGCGGTCGCCACGCTGCGCGCCCTGCACTGGGCGCAGGGCATCTTCCGCCAGAGGGCCTATCTGGACGCGGACGGCAACGGTGAGGGCGAGTTCGGCACCCTGCGGCAACTCGCTGCGGCCGATCCCCTCCCCTCCGGATCCACCATCCCCGCCCCGCTCACGCCGGGCGGCCCCGCGCAACTCGACGGCGAGCTTCTGGTCACGGGCGGCTATTGCTTCCGCATCGATCTACCCGAGGGAACCCACGCGCGCGAGCGGCGCTTCGTCGCCTGGGCCTGGCCGATGCTCGAAGGGATCGGCACGCGCCGGTATTGCCTCGATCAAGACGAGCAGATCTGGGAGGCGCCCGCCGGGCCGCACGTCGGTTGCCAGGCCGGTCCGCCGCCTTCGACCTGCCCGCCCGACGCCGGCTTCGTCCGCTGGCGCGGCAAGACCAACCTCCGCCCGGTCGGCGCGAAGCCGTGAGCCTTCCCCTTCCCATCGATCCGGTGCTTCCCGCGCTGGTGGAGGCGCTTCGGCGCGACGGCGCGGCGGTCTTGCACGCACCGCCCGGCGCGGGAAAGACGACGCGCGTTCCCCCGGCCCTCCTTCGGGCCGGCTTCGCCGAGACGGGGGAGATCCTCGTGGTGCAGCCGCGCCGCCTTCCCACGCGGCTCGGCGCGGAGCGGGTGGCGGCCGAGCTGGGCGAGAAGGTCGGCGAGACGGTGGGCTACCAGATGCGCTTCGAGACGGTGGCCGGGCCGCGCACGCGCATCCGCTTCCTCACCGAGGGGACGCTGACGCGCCGGCTGCTCGCGGATCCGGCGCTGGCGGGTGTGGCGGTGGTGATCTTCGACGAGGTGCACGAGCGCAACCTCGCCACCGATCTGGGGCTCGCCTTGGTCGAAAGGCTGCGCGCGGGGCCGCGTCCCGATCTGAAGGTGCTGGCGATGTCCGCCACGCTCGAGGCGGAGAAGTTCGCCCGATACCTCGGCGTCGAACGCGCCATCGAGAGCGAGGGCCGCCCGTTCGACGTGGACGTCCGCCACCTCGAGCGCCCGGACGATCGACCGCTCGAGCGGCAGGTGGCCGGCGCGGTCAAACGGCTCCTTTCCGAGGGCGTGGAGGGGCACGTCCTCGTCTTCCTCCCCGGGGCGGCGGAGATCCGGCGCGCCGCCGAGGCGCTCGCCCCCTTCGCCTCCGAGAGGGATCTCCGGGTCCTCCCCCTACACGGCGCGCTGCGCGCCGAGGAGCAGCAGGCGGCGCTCGCGCCGAGCGCCGCGCGGAAGGTGATCCTCGCCACCAACGTGGCGGAGACCTCGGTGACGATCGAGGGGATCGGGGCGGTGATCGACTCCGGGCTGGCGCGGGTGGCGGGCCACGATCCGGTGAGCGGCCTCTCGCACCTGCGGCTGGCGAAGATCTCCCAGGCCTCGGCGATCCAGCGCGCGGGGCGCGCCGGTCGTACCCGGGCGGGCGTCGCCCTGCGCCTGTACACGCGCGAGGACTTCCTCGGACGGCCGGCGCACGAGGCGCCGGAACTCTTGCGCGTGGACCTGGCGGAGACCACTCTCGCCTTGCTCGGCCTCGGTGCGGATCCCGCCGCGCTGCGCTGGATCGATCCGCCGCCCGCCTCGTCGTGGGAGGGAGCGCGGACTTTACTCGAACGGCTCGGCGCTCTCGACGGAGAGGGCCTCGGCGCGATCGGCCGACGGATGCTCGCCTATCCGCTGCACCCGCGGCTGGGCCGCTGGATGGTGGAGGGCGAGAGGCGGGACATCGCAGGGGAGGCGGCGCTTCTCTGCGCGCTCGCCGCGGAGCGGGATCTGCGCCTGCGCTCGCTCGGACCCGGCCCCGCCACCGCGAGCGTGGGCGCCTCCGACCTGCTCGAACTGCGCGACCTCTACCGCGCGGCCGAGCGTGCGAACTTCGCGCGGCTCGGTGGACTCGGCCTGGATGCGCGCGCGGTGGAGGCGGTGCGGCGCGCGCACGCCCAGCTCGCGCGGATCGCCGGTGCAAAGACCAAGGCCGCGGACGTGCCGGAGCGGGATCTGCTCGCGCTGATCCTCACCGGCTTTCCGGACCGCGTGGCGCGCCGCCGCGCACCGCGCGGGCGGGAGATCCTCCTGTGCACGGGGCAGACGGCCGAGCTCTCCGAACGGAGCGTGGTGGCGGAGGCGGAGTTTCTGGTGGCCGTGGAGGCGGAGCACGATCCCGTCGACCGAAAGACGGTGGTCCGGCTCGCCTCGGCGATCGAGCCGGAGTGGCTGCTCGAGCGCGAGGAGATCGAGGAGGAAGACGAGCTCGTCTGGAACGAGGACCGCGGTCGCGTCGAGCGGCAGGAGAGGATCCGGTACGGCTCGATCGTCCTGGACGAGAGCCGCCGCGTCCCGCCGCCCTCGCCCGAGGTCTCGGCCCTCCTCGCGCGCGAAGCGCTGCGCCAGTGGGACCGGCTCGTGGATCCGGAAGCCTTCCGCGCGCTGCGCGCCCGCCTCGCCCTGGCCCACGCGCACGCCCCTGCCTTCCCCGCGCTGGACGACGAGAGCCTGCGCGAAACCGTCGAGCGCATGGCGGAGGGGATGGTCGGCTTCGACGAGCTGCGGGCGCAGGATCCCCTGGAGGCGCTGCTCTCCGGGCTGCTCGGCGCGGACCGCGCCCGCTTCGAGCGCCTCTTTCCCACGCGGATCGCGCTGCCGAGCGGGCGGCAGCTTCCCGTCCACTACGAGGAGGGGCAACCGCCCTGGGTGGAATCGCGGCTCCAAGATTTCTTTGGCATGGAGGAGGGCCCGACCATCGCGGAGGGACGCATCCCCCTCACGCTCCATCTGCTCGCGCCCAACCAGCGGGCGGTGCAGGTGACAAAGGATCTGGCGGGCTTCTGGGAGCGCCACTACCCGGCGCTGCGCAAGGAGCTGGCGCGGCGCTACCCGAAACACGCGTGGCCGGAGGACGGGCGCAAGGCCAAGCCGCCCGCGCCGGGCCGGCTGCGGTGACGCGCCCGGCGCGCGTCGTCCGCCCTCCCGTGCCGGTCGCTATCGTGCGGTGCGGTCATCATCGGCGCCGAACGAAAAAGGCGCCCGAGCGATGCTCGGACGCCTCGAGGCCCGCGGCGCCGCATCGAGCGGCGCGCGGATCACTGCTTGCCGAGGTCGCGGACCTTCTTCACGAGCGCCTGCACCACCTCCGGCTTGCCGGTGAGCTGCGGGTTCGCCGGCATGAGCGGGCTCTTTCCGATGGCGGCGCCGCCCTCGACGATGACCTTGGCGATGCTCTCGTCGGTGGTCGACTTCTGCCACTCCTGGTCCTTGAAGCTGCGCGGCTTGACCGGGAAGCCCGCGGCGACGGGGCCGTCGCCCTCGCCGTTCATGCCGTGGCAGGTCGAGCAGAGGGTGTTCCAGAGCTGATCGGCCTCGGCCTGGGCCTCGGGGCTGATGGTGGCGGCCTGCGCGCCCTCGGACGGGGCCTGCTCGGCCTCGCCGGCCGGCTGGGCCTCCGCCTGTTCGGCGGGCTCAGCGGGCGCCTCCTCCCCCTCGGGGGCGGGGATGGCGGGCGCCTTCGGCGGCGGCGGCGCCTCGGCGGGGGGACGGGGATCGGAGGGAGCCGGCTCGGCTCCACGCTGGCAGCCCCACAGGGCCGTCGCGACCAACGCGGCGATCAGGGCGATTCGGACCTTCATGCACCACCTCCTTCGGGGGCCCGTATGCCCACACCCCCGCCGCCCCGTCAAGGTTTGCTAGGGAGTTTTTCCATTCTCATGCGTTGCATCGCCCCCGCCGAGCTGCCCCGCCGGGGGGTCGAGGTCCGGGGCGGTCTCCGCCTCGAAGGCGGGCTGTCCCGCGGTGCGACCGGCGATGGCCGAGGCGGGGGCGGGGGGCGGCGGGGGGCGCTCCGTCGGGGCGGAAGGGATGGGGAGGCTCGGTGCGAAGGGGGCGCGCGCGGGCGTGGGCGCGTGGGGACGGGTCCTCTCACCCCCCCAGCAGGCGACCCAGAAGGCGCCCGCCAAAGCGATGGCGACGTGGGATCTTCTCATTCTGGCGACCTCGCCCCGGGGCTGTTAGGTTCGGGGATCGGGTCATTGGAGCTAGGCACTGTCGCTCCGAACGGCAGGAAGGTGATTTGCCCCAGGCGCCCGGGAGGTCGGCATGGCGCCCCGACGACGACCGATGGCAGCGCGGCTTGGTGACGAGCTTCCCAAGAGGGATTGGGAGCTTCTCCGCGCGATCGTGCAGGAGTTCATCCACACCGGCGAGCCGGTCGGTTCGCACGCGATCGCACCCCGCTACGACCTCTCGTCGGCGACGGTCCGCTCGGTGATGGCGGACCTCGAGGCGCTCGGCTACCTGCGCAAACCCCACACCTCGGCGGGCCGCATTCCCACGGAAAAGGGCTTCCGCCTCTACGTGGACGCGCTGCTCAAGGTGCGCGGCCCGCGGCCGAGGGACCGCGAGCGCATCGAGCAAACGCTCGCGCCGGCGCCGCTCTCGGAGCTGATGGTGGAGACGGGCAAGCTCCTCCACTCGCTGACGCGGCATGCCTCGGTGGTGGTGGCGCCGCGCCCCGACCGCACCATCTTCCGCCGCATCGAATTCGTGCGCCTGCGGGAGGATCGGCTGCTGGCGGTGCTGGTCAGCCAGGAGGGACTGGTCCAAAACCGCCTCATCCACCTGGACTTCCCGTTGGGCCCCTCCGAGCTCGAGCAGGCCACCAACTACCTCAACGAGCTTTTGGGCGAGCTCACCCTCGAGCAGATCCACGACCGGATCCGC
>DATGOH010000033.1:0-3194 GCA_035306165.1 Ferdinandcohnia sp. | reverse complement strand
CCTCGAGCCCGGCGTCGCGCATCTTGTACAGCAGCGCCTTGTAGCTGATGCGGAGGCGCTCCGCGGCCCGCCGCTTGTTGCCCCCGGTCTGCTCGAGCGCAGCGCGGATCGCCTCGCGCTCCGCCGCCAGCGCGGCGCGCCGGCCGATCTCCTTGAGCCCGTCGCCGAGGGCCTCGTTGGCGAGCCGTGGCGACGCCGTCGCGTTCCTCGGCTCGACACCCGCGTCGAGGTCTTCGATGACGGTCCGCGCGTCCCCGAGGACCACCCAGCGGCGCACCATGTTCTCCAGCTCGCGGACGTTGCCCGGCCAAGGGTGGACGAGGAAGCGCGCCAGAAGCTCGGGATCCACGGCGAGAGGGTGGCCGAGGTAGCGCCGCCCATAGTGATCGGCGAAGTGGCGCACCAACGGCTCGATGTCCTCGGGGCGCTCGCGCAAAGGCGGCACGCGCAGCCGCACCACGTTGAGGCGGTAGTAGAGGTCGGCGCGGAAGCGCCCCTCGGCGATGGCCCGTTCGAGATCGCAGTTGGTGGCCGCGACCACCCGCGCGTCCACCCGCACGGGTCGCCGCCCGCCCACGCGGTAGTACTCCTCGTCCTGCAGAACCTGCAGGAGCTTGGCCTGCAGGCTCGTCTGCATCTCGCCGATCTCGTCGAGGAAGATCGTCCCGCCGTGCGCGAGCTCGAACTTGCCGGGCTTTTCCGTGTGGGCGCCGGTGAACGCGCCCTTTTCGTGACCGAAGAGCTCGCTCTCGAGCAGCTCCGCCGGGAGCGCGGCGCAGTTGACCTTCACGAAGGGGCGGTCGTGGCGCCGACTGCGCTCGTGGAGGGCGCGGGCGACGATCTCCTTGCCCACGCCCGATTCCCCCCGAACGAGCACCGGGACGTCGGCGTCCGCCACCCGATCCACCATGGCGAAGACCCGCCGCATGGCCTCGGACCGGCATACGGGCTCTCCGAGCCGTTCCCTACCCTCCGCGGCCACGCCTTCGCCCCCCTGCACCATCCGCGCTCCCTTTCGGCCCTGGCGGGAAATCGCGCGATCGTCCTTTCCGAATGTGCGGATCCTTCCCCGTCCCAGTAAGCTGGTTCAGCTATGCACACGCCGAGGCGGGGTGGCGTAGCGCCCCGATGGGCGACGAGACCGCGCGCCGCGGCCCCTCGGCCTCGCGACGCCGGTGGCCGTAGGGAGCTTTTAGCCGCAGAGCTCTTCGAGGGCGCGCGCGGCGCGGACGAAGCTCGGCTGCAGGTGGGGATCGCGTTCGCTCGCCTCGAGGGCGAAGAGCGCCTCCTCCGCGGCTTCGCGGATGGCGGCCGCCATGACCGGGGAGAGGCGGCCGGCGACCAGATCGGCGCTGGCCTGCAGCAGGATCAGCGTGATCTCGTCGCGCGAGGGAAGGCGCGGATCGAGCTCCGGATGGGGAAGGCCCACGAGGTGGCCGCGCCGATGGCCGCTCCCCTCGCCCTGCCCCTGGATCACCCGGAGCGCGGGGCGCTCCCGGAGGGGAAGCTCGAGCTGGGTCGGCGCAGCGCTCCGGGCCGCGGCTCCCTCCTTCGCCGCCGGTCGGGGTGCGCGTCGTTCGGGAAGGTCGAAGAGGGAGAGCTGTCTCGGTGGGCGGCGGCGATCCATGCGCCCAGCGATCTACGTCGCCCGCCCGCCCGAAGGCAAATTGTCGGCCGAACGCGGCGCGCTCAGAGGAAGGCGGGCAGGTGGTAGAGCATCAAGTAGACCACCACGCCGGTCACCGAAACGTAGACCCAGATGGGGAAGGTGAGCTTCGCGATGCGCCGGTGCGGATCGAAGCGCCCCTTCCACGGCAACCAGATCGTCCGCAAAGCCAGCGGCAGGAGCACCGCCGCCAGGAGGGAGTGGCTCGCGAGGATGAGCAGGTACGCGGTCTTCCATCCGCCCTCCACCGGGAAGCGGTGGGTACCCGAGAACCAGAAGCGCGCCAGGTAGGAGAGGAGGAAAATCCCCGAGGCGACGAAGGCTGCCACCATGCAGCGCTTGTGGCGCTCGACGTCGCCGCGCCGGATCGCGCGGAAACCGAGGAGCAGGAAGGCGGCCGCGGTGGCGTTCAGGCAGGCGTTGACGAAGGGATGCAGCGCCATCACCCCTCCCCCGCCAGGCGCTGCGCGTCGCGCACCAACCGCTGCAGCGCGGCCTCCTCGTTCGGATAGTAGCCGCGGATCGTCCCCGCCGGGTCCACGAGGACGAAGTGCTCGCCGTGGACGATGTCGAAGGGCGAGGCGTCGGGATCCTCCGCCCCGCTCACGCCGATGCGAAATCCCTTCTCCACCGCCTCGAGCACCGCGCCGAGCTCGCCGGTGAGGAAGGTCCAGCGCGCCGGATCCTGGTCGTACTGCTTCCCGTACTCCCGCAGGACCTCGGGCGTGTCGTGCCGCGGGTCCACCGAGAAGCTGACGAAGTGGATGGGCAGGTCGGCGGGGATCTCCTTCTGCAGCCGCGCCATGCGCGCGGTCAGCCCCGGGCAGACGGTGGGGCAGCGCGTGAAGATGAAGTTCGCCACCACCACCTTGCCGCGGAGATCCGCGCTCCCGAACACCGTCCCCTGTTCGTTCACGAGGCGGAAGTCCGGCATCGGGAAGAGCTCGGGGAGGGCGGACGCCCGGGCACCGAGGCCCTGGAGCGTCAGCCACGCCGCCGCGAGCACGGCGATCGCCGCGGCCCCCACCACCGTCACGATCCGCGAAGCCTTCATAGCAGCGCGTCCACGAGTAGGGCCGAGAAGACCGAGCCCAGATACACCACCGAAGCGAACATCAGCGCGCGCGCCTGCGCGATCGCCTCCGCCCCCGTCCCGCGCCACCGCGCCGCCGCGCGCGCGTAGAGCAGGCCCGCCGCCACCGCGACGATGGCATAGATCCAGCCCGCCGTTCCGAGGACGACCAGGAGCAGCGAGACGGGAATCTGCATCAGCGCCCAGAAGAGCGCCGTCCTTCGCGTCGCTCGGTCGCCACGCTCCACCGGATGCACGCGCAGCCCGGCGGCCGCGTAGTCGTCGCGGCAGAGGTGGGCGATCGCGAGAAAGTGCGGGAGCTGCCAGACGAAGAGGACGGCGAAGACCGCAATGCCTTCGAGATCCATCCGCCCGGTGACGGCCGTCCAGCCGATGAGCGGTGGCGCGGCGCCCGGGAAGGCGCCGACGAAGAGGGCGTCGGCCGAGAGCCGCTTC
>DATGOH010000032.1:0-7698 GCA_035306165.1 Ferdinandcohnia sp. | reverse complement strand
GTGGCAAGAGGCCGCGCGAAGCGGCGACTCCCTCCGCAGCCTCGAAGCGGGGCAGGTCCTGCGCGCGCGGCTCGACGAGCTGGACGTCGCCGAAAGCGAGCCTCTCGCGGCCGCGGTGCTCGGCGAGATGCAGCGTCGCCTCCAGGAGGGGCGACCCGGCGCCGATCGCATCGCGCAGCTCGCCGTCGATCTCGCGCCTTCCTTTCCGCCGGCGTACTGGGGGCTCGCCCGGGCGCGCTTCCATACGGCGCCGCTCTCCTTCGGGGGGTGGCTCGATCCGATGGTGGATGCCGTGCGCGCGCATCTGCGGAGCGCCCGCCACGCCCGGCCCTTGTTGGCGAACCTCGCGATCGCGCTCGTCGCCTCCCTGGTGGCGGCGGGGTTCATGGCTCTGCTGGTGGGGCTCGCGAGGCACGTGCGCCGCTTCGCGCACGACCTGCGCCATCTCCTCCCCGGCATGCCGCCCGCGCCGATCGCGGGAGCGATCTTTTTCGCCCTGCTGAGCCTTCTGGCGATCTTCGTGGGCGGGCCGCTGCTCTGGGTGGGCATCGCGGGCGTCCTGCTCTCGGCGTACCTCGCCGGGCAGGAGCGCTGGGCCCTCGCGATCTTCTTGGCGGCCGCCGGGCAGATCGGGATCGCGCTCGGCTGGCTCGAGGCCCAGACCACCTGGGCCGATGCGCCGGCCGCGGCGCTCGATGCCGTGGACGCACGCGGAGACTTTTCTGCGCTGCCGCGCGTCCGCGCGTTGGTCGACGACGAGGAGGCGCGGCCGGAGGCGCTCTTCGTCCTGGCCCGCCACGCGCGATGGAGCGGTCGCCTCGACGAGGCCGCGGCACTCTACGACCGGGCGCTGGCGCTGCGCGGCGACTGGCCCGCCGCGCTCGTCAATCGCGCCAACCTGCACTTCCTCGCGGGTGAGCTCGAGGAGGCGGCGGCCAAGTTCGAGCGCGCCACCGAACTCGATCCCGATCTGGCGGAGGCCTGGTTCGGGTTGTCACGCGTCCATTACCGCCGCGTGAACATCACCCAGGGGCAGTCGGCGCGGGAGCGCGCGCTCGAACTGCGGCCCGATCTCGCGGAGCGCTACAACGCCGCGGAGGAGGGCTCGCCGCGCCACCTCGCCGACGCGGGGCTCGCCGAGGCGGACCTCGTGCGCCTCGTCGGACCTCCCGTGCGGACGCCGGCGGTGGAGCGCTTCCTCTGGGGACCGATCTCCCCCTCGGCCGCGCCGATCGCCGGCGGGATCCTCGGCCTGCTCGTGCTCCTCGCTCCGCTCTTCGCTCCGCGGCCGAGCCGGGCCTGCCCGCAGTGCGGCGCCGCCATCTGCCGCCGCTGCGATCGCGGGCTCGAGGAGAGCGAGACCTGCAGCGCCTGCGCGCAGCTCGCCTCCCGCAAGCGGGGCCTCGACCCCGCGGTGCGCAACCGCAAGGAGGTGGAGATCGCGCGCTATGCGCGACGGCAGCGTATCCTGTTGCGCGCCGGTTCGCTCCTCGGCGTGGGGCCCCTCCTTCGGGGCAAGAGCCTGTGGGGCTACTTCCTCCTTCCCCTGATCGGCGTGGGCCTGGCCGGCCTGCTCGGCGGACCCCATCCACCCATCTTCGGCGGCTGGCCGATCGGCCTGCGCCTGGTCTTCGTGATCCCCCTCCTGCTGGCCGTCGGCCTCTCGGTGTGGATCGCTCGGGGCAAGGAGGCCTGACGTGAGCCTGACGGGCACCCTGAAGGACTTCAGCGTCACCGACGTCATCCAGCTCATCGGGCAGCAGTCGAAGAGCGGGGTGTTGCACCTGCGCAACGACGACGGCGAGGAGATCCACATCTCCTTCCATCAGGGCGCGGTGGTCGGCGCCGACCACGTCAGCCGCAAGCAGCACGATCTGCTCGGGAGCATGCTGGTGCGCGCCCGCCTCATCGACGAGCACCAACTCGCCGACGCCCTCGACATCCAGAAGCGGACGCTGCGCAGGCTGGGTGACATTCTCGTGGAGCAGGGCGTGATCACCCGCGACCTCGTGCGGGAGATGACGCAGCTCCAGATCAACGAGACCCTGGCCGCCATCTTCTATTGGAAGCGCGGCAGCTACCAGTTCGAGGCCAAGCCGGTCTACTGGGACGCGGAATCCGTCACCCCCATCCGCGCCGAGGCGGTGTTGATGGACGGATTCCGTCGCGTGGACGAGTGGCCGATCGTCCGCAAGAAGATCGTCAGCGGGCAGAGCACCTTCGTCGTGCTCAAGCCGCTGCCCGAACCCGCTTCGAGGCAGCCGATCGATCCGACCTCCTTCGCGGATCTCGCCGACGACGACGAGGAAATCGGCCTGGCCGAGCGCCGGGTGATGGAACTCGTCGAGCCCGGCCGCACGGTCGACGAGCTCGTGGACCTCTCGCGCCTCGGCGCCTTCGAGACGTGGAGGGCGCTCGCCAATCTCGTGGAGGGGGGCTACCTACGGCTCGTTCTCCCGCAGACGGAACCGGGCAAGGAGCGGGAGAAGGAGCGTCGGCGCCTCGGTCGCAACCTCGCGGTCATCGCCTACGCGGCGCTCGCCGCGGCCCTCCTCCTCGGCGCCGTGGGCCTGGCGATGCTTCGCGCGCCCGGGGCCGTCGCGCCCCTGCGCACCGCGCTCGGCGAAGCGCTGGACGGAGACGCGCGCGAGCGGGTCCACTTCGCCACGGAGGTCTACCGCCTGCGGGAGGGGAGGGCGCCCACCGCGCTCGACGAGCTCGTCCGGGCGGGGCTATTGCGGCGCGAGGAGGCGCGACGCGCCGGGCTGAATGCGGGGGATTCCCTTGTTGTCCCCTCGTCCACCCAGGATTCTCAGGAGCGACGACGTCTTGACGGAGACCACGCACCGAGTCGAGTTCGATGACCAGCGACTGGCCCAGGCGCTCGCCGGGGTCCAGAACGAACACCTCCGCTTGCTCGAGAAGAAGGCGGGCGTCCGCATCAGCAACCGCGGCGCGCTGATGACCGTCCAGGGCGAGGCGGCGGGGGTCGCCCTGGCCGAGAAGGTCCTGCGCGAGCTATATGGGCTTTTGCGCGCTGGCTATCCGCTCTACCCGGAGGACGTGGAGCAGGCGACCAAGGTGCTCTCCGCGAACGCCGATGCCTCGCTCAAGGACATCTTCCTGGACACGGTCTTCGTCTCCAACCGCAACCGCGTGATCGCGCCCAAGGGGATCGGCCAGAAGCGCTACATCGACGCGATCCGCACCCACGACATCGTCTTCGGCATCGGGCCCGCCGGAACGGGCAAGACCTACCTGGCCATGGCGATGGCGGTGGCCGCGCTCCTCGAACACAAGGTCAAGCGCATCGTCCTCTGCCGACCGGCGGTGGAGGCGGGCGAGCGGCTCGGCTTCCTGCCGGGGGACATCGCGGAGAAGGTGAACCCCTACCTCCGCCCACTCTACGACGCCCTCCACGACATGATGGACTTCGAGAAGGCGCGCGCGCTCATCGAGAAGGGAGCCATCGAAGTGGCGCCGCTCGCCTTCATGCGCGGCCGGACGCTCAACGACTCCTTCGTCATCCTCGACGAGGCGCAGAACACCTCGCCCGAGCAAATGAAGATGTTTCTCACCCGCCTCGGCTTCGGCTCCAAGGCGGTGATCACGGGCGACGTGACGCAGATCGACCTGCCACAGGGCCGCGAGTCCGGCCTCGTCCATGCGCGCCAGGTCCTGGCCGACGTGGAGGGCATCCGCTTCTGCACCTTCACGGAGCGCGACGTGGTCCGCCATCCGCTGGTGCAGCGGGTGGTGCAGGCCTACGACGCCTGGGAGGCCCGCAAGGAGGCGGGCCGGTCCTCCGATTGACTCCGCGCGGGCGGAAGGGAACGATGGGACGGTGAGGGAGAAACGTCCCGGGAGCCGGATCGTCGTCGCCGTCGTCGTGGCCGCCATCGGCGCCGCCGCGGCCTACGTCTTCGCCCCCAGCGCGCTGTGGGAGACCTTCCCCTTCGAGCGCGCCGAGCTCGGCGCCGTCGCCCCGGTCACCCTCGTCGCCGACCGCGACTACGACGTCCTGGACGAGGCGACCACCCGCCGCATGCGGGAGGAGGCGGTGGCCGCCGTCCGCGCCGTCTACGTGCACGACGCCACCGCGATCGATTCGATCACCTCGCGCATCCGCCAGGGGTTCGCCTTCGCTCGTTCCCTGCTCGAAGCGGGGGACGCGGGCCTGCTGGATGCCGAGCGCGAGGCCCTCGAGCGGTTGCTCGGGGCGCGGCTGGAGAACCGCGAACTCGAAACGCTGGCCGCCAACGGATTTTCGCGCGAGGTGGAGGAGGGGGTGGTCGCGCTGGTCACCCAGGTGATGCGCGAGCTCATCGTCTCCGACCGCGAAGAACTCGCGCAGCACCGCAGCCGTGGCATCGCCATCCGGCGCAAAGGACGGGATCGCGAGGCGGTGGAGATCCTCTCGGACGTGGAGGGGATCCGCGATCTCGCCACGGTGCGCGCGCAGCTCAATCCCGAGGTCCCCGAGCTGGCGGGCCAGAGCCGCGCGGTGCGGCAGGCCGCGCTCGAACTGGCGCGGCGCGAGATCCGCTCCAACCTCCACTACGATCCGGACCTCACCCAAAAGCGCAGGGAGGAGGCCGCTTCGGCGATCAAGCCCGTGGTCGTGCGGCTGAAAAAGGGGGATCCCATCCTGCGCGCGGGAGAGCGCATCGAGGAACGACACCTGGTCGTCCTGCGGGGCCTGCAATCGCAGGCCGACGCGGGCCTGCGCAGGTTCGGCTGGCTCGGCGGGATGGCGGTGGCGCTGGTCCTCGCCCTCGGCCTCGTCGGGCTCGGTCGCAGCGCGATGCGCCGCGTGCGGCGGCGCGACCTTTTCGTGCTGGGTCTTTTGGCCGTGCTCCTGCTGCTCGGCGCGGAGTCGTGGTTCCGCGCGGGGGCGGCGCTGCGCGCGGGGCTTCCCGAGATTCCCCTGCGCGCTTGGTTCCACCTCTTTCCCTTCGCGGCCGTTCCCCTGGTCTTGCGGATGGTGATGGGGGCGCAGGTCGCCCTCGTCTTCTCCACCGGCCTGTCGCTCTTGGTCGGACTCGCGGCCGAGGATTCCCTCGCCGTGGCGCTCGTCTCCTTCGTCGGCTCGCTCTTCGCCGCCGAGCGCGCCGGCGCGGTGCGCGACCGGGCCGGGCTCTTCCGCGCCGGCGCCATGGCCGGGAGCGCGCAGGCGCTCACCGTCGTCGCCCTCGCCTTGGTCGGAGGGGAGTTCGCCGTCTGGGAGATCCTCGCGGCGGCCGCGGGTGCCCTCCTGGGTGGCGCCGTCGCGGTGCCCATCGTGGCGCTCGTGCTGCTCTCCTTGCTCGAATCGGGGCTGGGCTATCTCTCCGACCTGCGCCTGATCGAGCTATCGAGCCTGAACCACCCGGCGCTCAAGGAATTGATCGTCCAGGCGCCGGGCACCTACCACCATTCCATCATCGTGGGCTCGCTGGTCGAGGCGGCCGCGGTGGAGATCGGCGCCAACCCCCTGCTCGCGAAGGTCTGCGCCTACTACCACGACCTCGGCAAGGGAAAGAATCCACTCTACTTCGCCGAGAACCAAAAGGGGAGCAATCCCCACGACGCCCTGCCGCCGGAGGAGTCGGCGCAGATCGTCATCCGCCACGTGCAGGACGGGCTCGCCATCGCGCGCAAGCACAAGCTCCCGCGGCTGGTGGCCGACGCCATCCCCCAACACCACGGCACCCGTCTCGTGGCCGCCTTCTACCACCGCGCCGTGCGCGACGGCGCCGAGGTGGATCCCCTGCGCTTCCGCTATCCGGGCCCGCGTCCGCAGCACAAGGAGCACGCCCTGGTCATGCTCGCGGACTCGGTGGAGGCCGCGTCGCGCTCACTGGCCGACGGCAGCCCGGAGCGGATCCGCGAGCTCGTCCACACGCTCGTCCAGCGGATCGTGGCAGAAGGCGAGCTCTCGGAATGCCCCATCACGCTCGAGGACCTGTCGAAGATCGAAAAGAGCTTCTGCAAGACCCTCGAAGCGATCTACCATGCGCGGCCGTCGTACCCGACGGAAGGGCCGTCGGTGGAGGCGGGGGCCGAGGCACCGGTCGTCTCGCTTCGGCGTTGAGATGGGGTCCGCTGTCTTCATCAACGTGGAGCACCCGGAGGGGAGCTACGCCGCGCGGGTGCTGCGCAAGCGCGCGCGGGAGTTCCTCGAGCGGCTGGGCGTTCGTGCGGACGTCTCGATCCTGGTGACCACCGACACGGACATCCGCCGTCTCAATCGCGAGTTTCGCGGGATCGACCGGTCCACGGACGTGCTCTCGTTCCCTGCGGGCGAGCCGCTCCCGGGGGAGGATCCCTACCTCGGGGACCTCGCCATCTCGCTGGACACGGCGAGGCGGCGGGCTCGTGAGGACGGCCGACCGCTCGCCGCGGAGCTCGCGCGCTACCTCGCCCACGGCCTGCTCCACCTATTGGGGTACGATCACGAGGTCTCGGCGGAGGAAGCCCGGCGCATGGCGGAGATGGAAGCGGCCCTCCTTGGGGAGGAGGGCATGCTGGGAGGAGTGGGATGAGCGAACGATTGCCCGTGGACTACGATGCGGAGGCCGTTTTCCTGGATGGCATCTGGATGACCCGGGAGGACCTGGCGGCTCGCATCCGCGCCCACCTGGATCGCGGCGAGTACCGCATCTCCCGGCTCTCGGCCGCGCTGGAATGGCTCGAGGTGGAGCTCTCCCGGGCGCGCGTGCTCGCCGTCCGCGTACCCGCCGAATTGGCCCAGGCCGTGGAGGAGGAGGCGAGCCGACGCGGCTGCTCTTCCGCCTCGGTGCTCCGCGAGGCGATCCGCGCCTTCTTGCACCAGCAGGTGGTCAACGGCGACGGGGCGGTCGAGGGGGTCGACGAACGCTGGTTCGAAGGGTAGAAGGCCGTCGATTGTTTTTCCTCGGAGAAAGGACGGCCCATGAGCAGTGTGAAGGAACGGATCGAGAACCTCGACGAGCGCCTGGCGGCGCTCCGGAGGAGCCTTTGACGTCGACCGCAACCGACGTCGTTCCGAGGAGATCGAGGCGCTGAGCCTCGAGCCGGGCTTTTGGGACAACCAGCTCGAGGCGCAAAAGCTCAACAAGGAGAAGGCCCAGGCGGATGGGGTGGTGCGCGCGTGGGATGCGCCGCGCAGCCAGCTCGACGACGCCAAGACCCTCCTCGAACTCGCCGAGGAGGAGGGGGACGGGGAGGCGCTCCAGGAGGTGGAGCAGAGCCTCGATGCGATCGAGCAGGCGGTGCGCGACCTGGAGCTGCGCGCCATGCTCTCCGGCCCCCAGGACCGCTGCGACGCCATCGTGGAGATCAACTCCGGCGCCGGCGGCACCGAATCCATGGACTGGGCGGAGATGCTCTTGCGCATGTACACGCGCTACGCCCAGGACCGCGGCTGGGAGGTGGAGGTGGCCGACTACACCCCCGGCGAGGAGGCGGGCATCAAGAGCGCCTCGCTGGTCGTGCGCGGCGAGTACGCCTACGGCTTCCTCAAGGCGGAGGCCGGCGTCCACCGCCTCGTGCGCATCTCCCCCTTCGATGCCCAGGCGCGGCGGCAGACCTCCTTCGCGAGCGTCTTCGTCTATCCCGACGTGGACGACACCATCGAGATCGACCTCAACGAGGCGGACGTGCGCGTGGACGTCTTCCGCGCCTCGGGCGCCGGCGGCCAGAAGGTGAACAAGACCTCCTCGGCCGTGCGCCTGACCC
>DATGOH010000031.1:0-6395 GCA_035306165.1 Ferdinandcohnia sp. | reverse complement strand
GGCGGCGCGCTTTCCGACCATTGAGGCTTTCCGCGCCGCGCTGGAGGCGTGTCGCGTGGAGGAAGGGCAGGGTCGGCGACCGAGGCGGCGGGCGTGGATCCCGGTGGTGGGGATCGCCGCGGCGCTCGCCCTCGTCGCCGTCGGTCTCGCGTGCTGAGAGCGACGCCGGTCAGGGCGTGAGCACCACCTTGCCGAAGGCCTTGCGCTCCTCGAGCAGGCGGTGCGCCTCGCGCGCCTGGTCGAGGGGAAGGACGCGATCGATGACGGGGCGGAGCTGGCCGAGCTCCACGAGGCGTGCGATGCGATGCAGCGCGCCCTTGCTCCCCATGGTCGAGCCGAGCAGTTCGAGCCGCCGGTAGAAGAGGTGACGCAGATCGACGCGGACGTCGTAGCCCGTGGTCGCGCCGCAGGTCACCAGCCGGCCGCCGTTGGCCAGGCAGCGCACGCTCGCGTCCCAGGTGGCCTCGCCCACGTGGTCCACGACCACCTCCACGCCCTTGCTCGGCGCCACGATCCGGCGCACTTCGGCCACGAGATCCTTCTCGACGTAGTTGACGGTGTGGTCGGCGCCGAGCTCCCGCGCCTTGGCCAGCTTCTCGTCGGTCGAGGCGGAGGCGATCACCTCCGCGCCGTGGAGCTTGGCGATCTGGATGGCCGCCGAGCTCACGCCCGAGCCCGCCGCCTGTACGAGCACGTGATCGCCCGGGCGCACCCGCGCCTTGCGCACCAACATCTCCCACGCGGTGAGGAAGACCAGGGGGATCGCGGCGGCCTCCTCGAAGGAGAGATTCGCCGGCTTGGGCACCAGATTGCTCGCCGGAACGACCACGTACTCGGCGTAGCCGCCCCAGACGTGCTCACCGATGATCCGATAGGAGGGGCAGTCGTTGTCGTGGCCGGAGAGGCAGGCCTCGCAATGCATGCAGGAGAGGCCGGGCTGCACCATGACCTCCGCGCCAACCCGAACGCCTTCCACCTTCTCGCCCACCGCATCGACCACGCCCGCCACGTCCGAGCCGAGGACGTGGGGCAAAGGAAGCTTCAGGCTCGGAAGGCCTTCCCGAACCCAAATGTCGAGGTGGTTGAGTGCCACCGCGCGAACGCGGACGCGGACCTCGCCCGGGCCGGGCTCGGGGGTGGGGACCTCCGCCTCCTCCAGGACGTCCAATCCTCCATGTCGCCGAAAAACGATCGCGCGCATCTCGTCTCCTGCCGTTCTCGGCCGGCCGAGGAGCCCGTGGCTGCCGCGGACCGAAGGCGGCAGCGGATCCGGGTTGCGGCCGGCAAACGCCCAAGGAAGCAGCTTCCCAACGCGGGCGCAAGCCACCCCAAGGAATCGTCATGCAGGGTATTCACGGCCGTTGATCGCGTCGCTGTACGGGCTATGCTCGTCGCCATCCGACGGGAGACCGCGATGAGAGAGCTGCGAACGATCCGCTGGGCGGTGGACGACGACGGCATCGCCACCCTCTGCCTGCAGCGCCCGGAGGCGCGCAACGCGATCAACCGTGAGATGGTGGAGGAGATGCACGCCGCCCTCGAGGATCTCGGACGCGACGGCCGCGTGCGCGTCCTCATCCTCCGCGGGGAGGGGAACAAGGCCTTCGCCGCGGGCGCGGACATCGCCGAGCTGCGGGAGCGGCGCGCTCTCGACGCCTTTTTGCAAATCAACGCGCGCCTCTTCCAGGCGGTGGAGGACTTCCCCCACCCGACCATCGCGGCCATCGAGGGGTACGCCCTCGGCGGGGGCTGTGAACTCGCGCTCGCCTGCGATCTGCGCGTCGCCGCGGAGACGGCCAAGCTGGGCTTCCCCGAGGTGGGTCTGGGCATCTTCCCCGCGGCGGGGGGCACCCATCGGCTCCCGCGCCTCGTCGGCCTGGGCAAGGCCAAGGAGCTCGTCTTCACCGGCCGGATCATCTCGGGCGTGCAGGCCCACGAGATCGGTTTGGTGGAGCACCTCGCGCCGGAGGGCGAGGCGGAAAACCGCGCCCGCCTGCTCGCGGCCGAGATCGCGAAGAATGGCGCGCTGGCGGTGCGCGTGGCGAAGCTCGCGCTCTCGGCCATCGCGCGGGGGGACAGCCCCGAGCCCATCGAAAAGCTCGGGCAGGCGCTCCTCTTCGAATCGCCGGACAAGTACGAGCGGATGACCGCATTCCTCGAGCGGCGTCGCGCGAAGGAGAACGGCTGAGTGGAACGTCGGAACGTCGAGAAGGTCGCCGTGCTCGGGGCTGGCACCATGGGCGCGGGCATCGCCCAGGTCGCCGCCGCCGCCGGCTATGCCACAGCGCTCTACGACGTGGGTGCGGAGAGGGCCCGGGCGGCCCTCGAGCGCATCCGCGCCGACCTCGGCAAGGCGGTGGAGAAGGGCAAGCTCGAGTCCCAGGCCCGCGATCGCGCGCTCGCCGCGCTCACCCTCGCCGACGACCTCGGCGCCGCCTGCGCGGGCGCCGATCTCGTGATCGAGGCCGTGCCCGAGGACCTGGCGCTGAAGATCGAAGTCCTGCAGAAGGTGGCCGAGATCGTCGGACCGGACGCGGTGATCGCCTCCAATACCTCGGCTCTCTCCCTCACCGAGATCGCCCACGCGCTCCCCCATCCCGCGCGCGTGGTGGGCATGCACTTCTTCAACCCCGTGCCGCGGATGAAGCTCCTCGAGATCGTCCGCGCCTACCAGACCTCCGACGAGACCATCGCCCTGGCCCGCGAGGTCGGCGCGCGGATGGGCAAGGAAGCCATCGTCGTCCAGGACGTGCCGGGCTTCGCCTCTTCCCGCCTGGGCATCGCCCTCGGCATGGAGGCCATCCGCATGCTCGAGAGCGGGGTGGCGAGCGCCGAGGAGATCGACAAGGCGATGAAGCTCGGCTACGGCCACCCGATGGGGCCGCTCGAACTCACCGATCTCGTCGGTCTCGACGTGCGCCTCGCCATCGCCGAGCACCTCCACCGCGAGCTGGGCGGCACCCAATTCCAGCCGCCGCAGCTCCTCAAGCGCATGGTCAAGGCCGGCAAGCTCGGCCGCAAGACCGGCGAGGGCTTCTACAAGTACCCCCGCGATTGAACTGCCATCCTCCGGGGCGGCGGGTTCCGGGGGCCCGCTCGGTGCCCCGTCGTGGTGGCCTCCCTACCCTGTTGGATGTGGCGGCGGGACGGGGGGAGAGGTTGGAGCGCGGTGATGCGGGACGGCGGCTGGAGGATCGGCTCCGCGCCCTGACTTCGCTGCCGCTCCGCGTCTGCGTCACGGACAACCTGCACACGATGATCTCGTTCGGGCGATCGAGCGAGGGGCTGGTCGTCCGCCTGCACCGGATGTTCCTGCGGGCACCTCCGGCGATTCAGGAGGCGCTCGCTCGCTACATCCGTGGCGCCGAACCCGAGACCTCGCGGATCCTCGACCGGTACATCGAGGCGCACCGCTGGATGATCCGCCGCGTGCCGGTCCACGAGCGCCGGCGCCGCGTGGCGCTTCGGACGGAGGGCGTGCACCACGATCTCGACGCGCATTTCGAGCGCCTGCTTCGCATCTATTTCGGCGGGCGTCGGCTCGACTGTGCCGTCACCTGGGGAAACGCGCCGCGCGTCCGCTTGCCGCGGCGCACGATCAAGCTGGGCTCCTACTCCGCGGACGCTCGCCTGATCCGCATCCATCCGGCGCTCGACCAGGACTGGGTGCCGGACTACTTCGTGCAGTGGATCCTCTTCCACGAAATGCTGCACCACGTCCACGGTGTGCACTTCGACGGCCAGAGGCGGCGCGTGCACACGCCGGCCTTCGCCGCGGACGAGGAGCGCTACCTCCACCTCGAAGCGGCGCGCCGATGGGAAAAGGAAAACATCGACGCGCTGCTGTGGTGGCCGCTCGAGCGGGGTGCGCTCAGGGCGGGGTGACGAGGCGGGAGGTGTCGGACTCCCGGAAGGCCGGGTGGTTGCGCACCAGCCGCCGCACGAACTCCAGGCCGAAGCCGATCTCCTGCAGCGGCGCGCCTTCGCGCAGGCGGGCCGAAGCGGCGGCCGCGCGGCGGGCGGACTCGGTGCGGCCGTCGACCTCCATCAGCCGCGCCGCCTCGAGGAGGCGGTCGGCGAAGAGGGTACGGCGCGTGGCGTTGAAGTAGCGATCCGCCTCTCGATCCACGGCGGCCCAGATCGCCTCGCGCCGCTGCACCTCGCCCTCGGGTCCCGGGAGGTAGAGCGGGCTGGTCCGCGCCTCGTCGATGCGGAGCGCCAGGGTCCGCAAGAAGTTCTCCTCGGGAATCCAGGATCCGACCTCGGGCTCGCCGAAGAGGGAGTCGGAGGCGCGGGCGAGCGCCTCCCGCTCGCGGGGATCCTCGGGGGCCTTCCCCCCGTCCACGGGCTCGATCGGCTCGGGCCGCTGCGGGGGAACCGCGCCGAGGGCGGCGAGCGCCCAGGTGGCGAAGCCGGCAGGGGCGCCGCCGGAGGTCTCCATGGCGTGGCGCACGCGGTCGAGGGCGCGTTGGACCTCCGCGCGCGGGAGGACCCGCATCCTCGCCCGGCCCTCCGTGAGTTCCTTGACCAGTTCGCGCAGCTTCTTGCGGGAGGACTCCCAGACGTCGAAGTCGAGGACGCGCTCCTCGTCGATCATTAGGCGCGCGATCTCCACGCCGCGGCCGGTGATCGGCCGCGTCCACAAAAGGGCGCGATGGCCCTCCGAGTCGATGGGGGAGAGGAGGACGGGGAGATCGGGCTCCGTCGGCGCAGCCGGCGTGGGAGCGGGCTCTGTCTTTGGGCGGGGGAGCTCGATCTCCTTGCCCTGTTGGCGCAGGTGGTGGGCGAGTCGCCGCGCCTCCTTCTGGATCTCGCGACGGGGGGAGAGCGCGGCCTCCGCCAGGAGCTCCTCGCGCCCGGCGAGGGCGGCCGCGCGCAGGAGCGCAGGCGCGAGGGCGGGTGGCATGGCGAGGATCGCGTCCGCCGCTGCCGTTCGGATCTCCTCGAGGAGGTAGCGCGCCTCGTCCACGGCCTCGGGCGAGACGCCGAGGCGCGCGGCCACCGCGGCCGGGCTTTCCTCGCTCGAGAGGAGGGCGAGGACCTTCTTGGCTTCGAGCGGGGTCGCCATCTCAGAAGTCGAATCCGTCCGCCTGGGCCTTGATGGCCGTGATGGCGGCGAGGTTGACGATGTCGTTGACGCCGGCGCGGAGCTGCACGACGTTCACGGCGCGCTGCATCCCGAGCAGGATGGGGCCGATCACCTCCGCTCCCGCCATGCGGGCGAGGAGCTTGTAGGAGATGTTCGCCGCATCCAGGTTCGGGAAGATCAGGACGTTCGCTTCCCCCTGCAGATCGCTGAAGGGGAAGATCTCCTCGCGCAGCTCGGGCACGAGCGCCGCATCGACCTGCATCTCGCCGTCGACCATCAGGTCGGGCCGCCGGGCCTTCAGGATCCGCGTTGCCTCGGCCATCTTCGCCGGGCTGGCGGTGTCGGACGACCCGAAGTTCGCGTAGGAGAGCATCGCGATGCGCGGCTCGAGGTCGAAGTAGCGCGCGAGTTCGGCGGTGCGCTGGGCGATGTCCGCCAGATCCTCCGCCGTGGGCTCCGGATTGACGGTGCAGTCGGCGAAGAGCTTGACGTCGTTCTTCGTCACGACCACGTACACGCCCGCCGCCGCTTTGCCGTCGATCGTCCGCAGGATCTGCAGGGGCGGACGGATGGCCTCCGGATAGGACATGGTGTGGCCGAGCACCATCCCGTCGGCCTTGCCGTCGCGGACCATCATCGCCGCGAAGGTGGAGCGGCGCTCCATGAAGCGGCGAGCGAGGCGGGCCGTGATGCCGCGCCGCTCGCGCAGCTTGAAGTACTCCGCCGCGTAGCGCTCGAAGTCGGGGGAGGTGCGCGGATCGATCACCTCCACGTTGTCGAGCTCGTCGAGGCGGTGCTCGGCGATCAGGTTGCGCACCGTGTCCACGGGGCCGAGGAGGATGGGCGTACAGATCTCGTCCGCGGCGAGGATGGCGCAGGCCTGGAGCACGGGCACCGCGTCGCCCTCCGGGAAGACGATCCGCATCCGCTTCGCCTTCGCCTTCTGCACCACCGAGCGCATCACCCGGTAGGAGTGCGACTGCGAGCGCTTGAGCCGCTCCCGGTACTCGCCGAGGTCGAGGTGGATGCGGGCCACCCCGTCCTCCATCGCCGCCTGCGCGACGGCCGGCGCCACCCAGAGCAGCACGCGGTCGTCGAAGGGGGTGGGGATGATGTACTCGGGGCCGAAGGTGAGGCGCTTGCCGCCATAGGCGCGCGTGACGTGCTCGGGCACTTCCTCGCGGGCGAGCCTGGCCAGCGCGCGCGCGGCGGCGAGCTTCATGCCCTCGGTGATGGCCCGCGCGCGCACGTCCAGCGCCCCGCGGAAGATGAAGGGGAAGCCGAGGACGTTGTTGACCTGGTTCGG
>DATGOH010000030.1:0-8449 GCA_035306165.1 Ferdinandcohnia sp. | reverse complement strand
CCGGTGAGGAACTTGATGTCGTCGATGGCGGGGATGTTGGAAGGATCCGCCATCGCGACGATGAGCGACGCGCCCGCCCGGTTCACCGGGATCAGGAGATGCTTTTCGCAGGTCTCCCTCGGGACGAGCTGGAGCACCTCCTCGTCGATCTCGAAATCCGCGAGGTTGATCGAGGGAATCGCGTACTGCTTGCTCAGAAAGTCGGTGAGCTTCGACTCGTCGATGGCGCCCGTCCGGACGAGCGCAGCACCAATCCTCTGGCCCGTTCGCCTCGCCTCGTCCTGGGCCTTCTGCAGCTGGGCCAGGGAGATCAGATTCTCGCGAACGAGCAGCTCTCCCAGTCGTTGGGACATGCGCTACCCCGCAGACGCTGCCGTGGCCCGACGGGCCTGCAGCTCCGTGTCGAGACGGGCGGAGCATACTGGCTCCGCCCCAAAGTGGTCAAAAATTCGCAAGAACCGGAGCTTCCCCCTTCCAGCGCGCGAGCTGCTCCTTGGCGAGCCGGACGTCGGCATCGATCTGCCGCACCAACTCCTCCACGGTGGCGAAGCGCAGCTCCGCGCGCTGCCGGTGCAAAAAGCCCACGGCGATCCTCCGTCCGTAGAGATCTCCGAACGTTCCGAAGAGATGCACCTCGACGGTGCGCTCCTCTTTCCCGAAGGTGGGCTTGCGCCCGACGTTGGCTGCGCCGCCCACCGGGCCCTCTACACCCTCCACCGCGCAAAGGACGGTGTACACGCCGTTCGCGGGGACGAGCTCGGTCTCGGAGGCCACGTTCGCGGTGGGAAAACCGAGCTGCCGCCCCCTGGCCTTGCCCGGGACCACCACGCCGTCGAGGACGAAGGGGTACCCCAGCAGTCGGGCCGCGGGCTCCACCCTCCCCTCGAGCAGGAGCTCGCGGATCTTGGAGCTGGAAACCACCAGCCCGTTCTCGCGGACCGCCGACACCGTATGCACCTCGAAGGCGCCGGCGCCGAGCCGGGCGAGGATCTCGGGATTGCCCGCCCTCCCCTTGCCAAAGGTGAAGTCGTAGCCCACGACCACGTCGCGGGCGCCGAGTCCCTCGACCAGGTAGTGCTCCACGAAGCGATCGGGCGTGTTGCGGGCGAACTCCGGGTCGAAGCGGAGCACGACCTCGGCCTCGATGCCGGCGGCGGCGAGCCGCTCGGTCTTGCGGGCCGGCGTGGTGAGCAACGGGGGAGCGAAGTCCGGCGAGAGCACTTTCGCCGGATGGGGCTCGAAGGTGAGCACGACGGACGGCGCGCTTCGGCTCGCCGCGAGGGCGCACGCCTTCTCCAGCAGCGCGCGATGCCCGAGGTGGACGCCGTCGAAGTTGCCGATGGCGACCGCGCACCCCGAGAGCGCTCCTCGCACCTTTTCGATTCCCCGGTAGACGCGCATCGACCTCCCGTCCCGGCGCTTCGGCGCCGTCGCGCCGAAGCCACGGGCCTCGGCGTGAACGTACGCTAGAAGTCCTCTTCCTCGAGCGCGTCGAGGTCGTCGGCGTCTTCGAAGTCGTCCCCCTCGAACTCTTCCTCTTCCTCGTCGAGGACCTCCGCCTCGTCCTCGGCAATCCGGGTGGGCGCGATCTTCCGCGGAGGCTTGGCCTCGGCGGCCGAATGGGCCTTCGGCGCCTCACGCGGGTCGGCGCCGCACTTCGGGCAGGCCGGCTCTGGCTTGTTGAGGTCGTAGAACTTCGTCCCACACTGCCAGCAGGCGTAGCGAGTGCCCAGGTGCGTCGGTCGGCTCATGCACGATCCTCACGATCAAGAACGCTGGCCCGCGATTAGAGCCCGCTCTTCCGAGAAGTCAATGCCCAATGGCGGGCGTGCCGAGTAGGATGGCCGCATGGCCCCGCGGACCTACGAGTGGATCCAGCGCAAGCGCGACGGCGGCACCCTCTCGGCGGAGGAGATCCGCGCCTTCGTCGACGGCTACACGCGCGGCGACATCCCGGACTACCAGGCCTCGGCCCTGCTGATGGCGATCTACTTCCGCGGCCTGGACGAGGAGGAACTCGCGGCCTGGACGCGCGCGATGCTCGACAGCGGCGTCCACATCGACCTCTCCGACCTCCCCGGACCGAAGGTGGACAAGCATTCCACCGGCGGCGTGGGCGACAAGGTCTCGCTGGCGCTCGGTCCCCTGGTCGCCGCCTGCGGGGTGGTGGTGCCGATGATCGCCGGGCGCGGGCTCGGCCACACCGGGGGCACGATCGACAAGCTCGAGGCCATCCCGGGCTACCGCACGCAGCTCACGGTGGAGGAGTTCCGTCGACAGCTCGCCCGCTGCGGCGTGGCCATCGCTGCGCAAACGGAGGAACTGGCCCCCGCCGACCGCAAGCTCTACGCGCTGCGCGACGCCACCGCCACGGTGGAGTCCATCCCCCTCATCGCCAGCTCCATCCTCTCCAAGAAACTCGCGGAGGGCTGCGAGGCGCTCGTGCTGGACGTGAAGGTGGGTCGCGGCGCCTTCATGCCGACGCGGGAGGACGCACGCCGGCTCGCCCGGACGATGATCGGGATCGGACGATCGATGGGGCGGCCGGTCACGGCCCTCCTCACCGCGATGGATCAGCCGCTCGGGCGCGCCGTGGGCAACGCCGTGGAGACGCGCGAGGCCATCGAGCTTCTCCAGGGCGGCGGCCCCGTGGATCTGCGGGAACTGACCGTGGCGCTCGGCGCGGAAATGCTGTGCCTGGGCGGCGTGGAGCGGGACCTGGCCGCGGGGCGCCAGAAGATCGAGGCCGCGATCGCTTCGGGCGCGGGGATGGAGCGCTTCGAAGAGATGGTGCGGCTGCAGGGCGGCGACCTCTCCGCCCTCCCCCGCGCGTCCCGCGTCGTTCCCGTTTTGGCCGAGCGGAGCGGTTGGGTGGCGGCGATCGATGCGCGCGAGGTCGGCCTGGCCGCCATGGCCCTGGGTGCCGGACGCAGCCGCAAGGAAGATTCCATCGATCCCACCGTCGGCTTCGTGCTCGAGGTCAAGGTGGGCGACCGGGTGGAGGCGGGCCAGCCCCTCGCATTCGCCCACCTCGCCGATCGCCCGGGAAGCGAAGGCCCCCTGCGCCGGTTTGCCGGGGCGTTCCACCTTGCCGACGAGGCACCGCCCGCCGGTCCCCTCGTCCTGGAGGAGATTTCGTGAGGAAGAGCGTTGCGTGCCTGCTTCTCCTTCCCCTCCTCGCCGCGGCCTCGCCCCACGACGAGGACTTCCCCGCGATCCCGCCGGCGATTCCCGACGCGTGGATCGGCTTCTTCGAGAAGGCGATCCCACCCGACCAGAAGATCGGCCAGACCGTGGTGGCGGATCTGGACGGCGACGGGGTCGAGGAGTGGATCGTCCTCGGGGAGCCGCGCCAGCGCGGGCAAACCTGGGTCCACATCTACGCGCCGGCCGTCGGCACCACGCCGCCGAAACTCGCGTGGCGCAGCCCGCTCTACGGCGACGGCTACCGGACGATCCGGGGCTTCGTGACCGAACTCCGACCTTTCGCACAGGTCCTCGTGGTGGTGCAGGCCGAGCCCTTCCACAACGGCGACAGCCGCTTCCGCGTCCAGGTGATCGGCTGGCAGACGGACATGTACCGGCAGCTCGTTCCCGAACCGGCGGAGTTCCGAAGCCAGGGCGGCTTCACCATCGAGCGCGCCAAGGAGGGCGAAACGAGCGACACGATCCTCGTCTGGACCTACCTTCGCGAGCCCGACGAGCTGCTCTACGACTACCACCGCTACGAGTACAACCGGTACCGCTACGACGGGGTCCGCTTCGTCGGCCAGGACCACTGGGACGCCACGCGGGTCAAGCACCCCAACCCGGAGTCGGCGGGCAAGGAGGCGGGAGCGAGCGGCCCCGATCTGCGCCGCCGGATCGACGGCATCGCGGAGGTTCCGTGATCACGTACGAGGCGGTGGCCGCGGCGCGCGACGCCGTGCGCGAGCGCATCGGGCTGGAACCCGAAATCGGGGTGATCCTCGGCTCGGGCTTGGGCGCCTTCGCCGACGTCCTCGAGGACGCGCGCTCCTTCGCCTACGCCGAGCTTCCGGGCTTTCTGCCGACCACGGTCGCGGGCCACCCCGGCCGACTCTTCGCGGGCCGGCTCCGCGGCCGGCGCGTGGTCGTCCTCCAGGGGCGCATCCACCTCTACGAGGGCCACCCCGCCTGGCAGGTCGCCTTTCCCGTGCGCGTGCTCGGCCTGCTCGGGGTGCGCGTCCTCGTGGTGACCAACGCCGCGGGCTCGCTCGATCCCCGTCTCGGCCCCGGCGCGCTCGTGCGGCTCACCGACCACATCAACTTCTCCGGGGACAATCCGCTCGTGGGCCCGAACGACGAGCGCCTCGGCCCGCGCTTCCCCGACCTGAGCACCGCCTACGATTCCGCGCTCGGCGCCTTGCTCGACGAGGTCGCCGAAGGCCTCGGCGAAACGCTCCATCGGGGGGTGTACGCCGGCGTGCGGGGGCCCAGCTACGAGACGCCGGCCGAGGTGCGGATGCTGCGCGCCCTCGGCGCGCACGTGGTCGGGATGAGCACCGTTTCCGAGGTGATCGCCGCCGCCCACATGGGCCTGCGCGTGGTCGGCCTCTCGCTCGTGACCAACTGGGCCGCAGGCATATCGCCCACCCCCCTCGCCCACGAGGAGGTGAAGCGGGTGGCGCACGCGGCCGGCGGACGGATGATCCGACTGCTTCAGGCCTTCATCGAGAAGGTTTGACGGAAGGGAGGGAACCATGGCTTCCCGAAGCGACGCCCTCGCGGGAGAGGCGGTGTTCGCGCAGCTTCTCGCCGCTGCGCTCGCCGTCCGCCACCGCGCCTACGCCCCCTACTCCCGCTTCGCGGTGGGCGCTGCGGTGCTCGCCGACGACGGCAAGGTCTATGCGGGCTGCAACGTGGAGAACGCCGCCTATCCCGTGGGGCTGTGCGCGGAGCGCAATGCGATCGGCCAAGCCGTGGCGCGGGGCGCGCGGCGAATCCGCGCGGCCGCGCTCGTCTGCGAGGGCACGCCGCTCCCCTGCGGGATGTGCCTGCAGGCCTTCGCGGAGTTCGCGGGGCCCGATCTCCCCATGCTGCTGGCCACGCCGGACGGGAAGGAGCGGCGCGTGCGGCTCGGCGATCTCCTTCCCCAGGCCTTCGACCTGCCGCGGGGTTCGTGAGCGCCGGCCTCAGCGCAGCGTGGCGAGGAGCCGACGTGCCTCGGCGGCGGATTCGCCGCGCGGGTCGAGCCGCAGGTAGGTCTCGAGCGACTCCACGGCCTGCTTGCGCTGCTCCGCCGAAGCCTGCCGCGCCGAGATCCGGCCGATGTGGAAGTAGGCGGGCGCGAAATTCTCCCAGGCGGCCAGCGCGTTGGCATAGCTCTCGAAGGCCTTGACCACGTCGCGCTCCCCCTCTTCGAAGATGCGCCCCAGCTCGGTGTGGGCCTGCGCGGCTGCGGATCCCGTCCGGCGGCCGAGCGCGGCGAGCGCTCGCTCCACCTCGACGCGCGCCTTCTCCCACTCGCGCGCGTCGCGGTGCAGCGCGGCGAGACGCACGCGCGCCTCGGCCATGCCGTCGCCCACCTCGATGGCCCTCTCGTAGGCCGCGCGCGCACCCGAGGCGTCGTTGGCAACCCGGCGCGCGTCGCCGAGCAGGACCCAGGCGCGCCCGCTGCGCGGGAAGCGGCGGGTCGCCTCCTCCATCGCGGCCACGAGGCGGGACGGTTCCCCGCGCAGCGCGTCGAAGAGATCCACGTAGGTGGCCAGGCGCGGCTGCATCGAGAGCGCCTCCTCCAGGTCGCGCGCGGCCTCGCGCGCCTTGCCCTCGCGCAAGAGCCGCCGGCCGCGCAGGACGCGGATGTCGGCGTTGCGCGGGTCGAGGGCGAAGGCCTCCTGCTCGAGCCGTCGCCCCTGGCTCTCGTCGCCCCGCGCGAGGGCGATCTGCCCCTGCGCGAACTTGGCGCGGGCGAGCTGGCGCGTGGAAATGGAGCCGGACGGAAGCTCGAGCACCTTGGCGACCTGGGAGGCGGCCTCCTCGAGCAGCCGCTTGCGATCCTCCTCGCTGCGCGTCTCCAACGAGTCGAGGACGAGGAGTGCACGGCCCAGCAGCGAATCGGCGTGGGTCGGGTCCACGCGCAACGCCGAGTCGAAGACCGCCCAGGCCTCGGGGGCGCTCCCCCGCCGCCAGTGCACCACGCCCAGCGCGGAGAGCAGGCGCGGGTTGTTGAAGTCGTAGCCCTGGGCCTCCCGGAGCGCCTCCGCCGCGGCGTCGAGCTCGCCGCTCTCCATCCGGATGCGGCCCAGCGTCTCGTAGAGCAGGCCGAGGCCGGCGCGGCGCCGGCCACCCACCGCCTCGCCGAGGATCGTCTCGGCGGTGGCGGGATCGCCCTCGAAGAAGGCGAGCAGCGCCTTGGCCGCGATCACCCGCGGGTGGTCCGGGGCGCGCCGTTCCGCCTCCTCCAGGTGCTGGCGGGCCTGCCGGTGCAGATCCTCGCCCTCCCCCTGCTCCCCCCAGCGCAGCGCGAGGACGTAGGCGAGGTAGGCGTGCGCCTCGGCGTTGCCGCGGTCATGGTCGAGAATCTCGCGGGCCGCCTCGGTCGCGTCGCGGTAGGCGCCGTAACCGTCCTTGCGCACCAGATCGCCGGTGCGCTGCAAGAGCTTGGCGACCTCCCGCTCCTTGGCGGCCTGCATCTTCGCGTAGCCGTACCAGCCGCCGAGGGCCACGAGGAGCACGGCGGCGGTGATGGCGAAGCGCCGCATCTCCCGGCGCCGCGAGGGTCCCGCCACGTCACCGTCCTCCTCGTCCCACGCGGCGAGATCGGCGATGCGACCCACGGTCGGGGCGGAAGCGACGGGTTGGAGCCGCTGTGCGCGCGGGGCGGCGGGAGCCGGCCGGGGCGCCGGCCGAGGTTCGGGTTCGGGCTCGGGCTCCGGTTCGTCCTCGGCTTCGACCTCCGCCTCGGGCGCGGGCGCGGGCGTGGGCGAGACCGCCGAAGCGGGCTTTTCCGGGGCCACCGGCGCGGGGGCCGGCGCCGCCCGGGCGACCCCGTGGGCCGCCGCGAGGCGGGCGAGATCCGGGTCGTCCGGATCCAGTTCCAGCGCCCGGGCGAGGACGGACTTCCCCTCCTCCTCCTTGGCCTCGAGCAGGAGCTCCGCGAGCATCTTCAGGGAGGGGAGGTGCGCGGCGTCCCGCTCCAGGGCCGCCCGCAGCTCCTCGATCGCCTTCGGATTGCGCCCCTGGGCGCGCTGGATGCGCGCCAGCAGGAAATGGGGCTCGGGCGAACGGGGCAAGGCCCGCGCCCCCTTCTTGCAGACGACCATCGCCTCCATGTACCGACCCATCTGCAGGTAGGCCTCGGCGAGGGGCCGGTAGGCTTCCCCGGAAGGATCGGTGGCATAGGCGTGCTCGAGGTCGGCGAGCTCGGCGGTAGAGGGAACGGGTGAGCGCGTCATAGAGTGGTCGGCGGAAAGGAAGAAATAATGCAAAAATCGACCTAACAAGCGGTCCCACGCCTGTCAACAAACCGCCTTGCGGGGCCTGCGAACCGCAGGGTTCGTCACCATCGACGCGCGCCGTTTCAGCCGCTTGACAGTGCCGACGCCCGCGGGTACGTTCCGCCCGCTTTTTCGGCGCGGCCGGAAAGCCCATGGGGCTGTAGCTCAGCTGGGAGAGCGCTAGAATCGCACTCTAGAGGTCAGGGGTTCGATCCCCCTCAGCTCCACCAAGTCCTCGGAAAGCCCGCGAGCGTTCGCGGGCTTTTCCTTTTCCGCCCCGGGCTCAGCCGGCGGCGCGCTGCAGGCGATCGCGCACCCCCTCCCATTCGCCCTCCGCCGGCGGCATCTCGATCCAGAGTTCCTCGACGGCCGCCTCGTCCATGGCGTGCAGCGTGCGATAGAGCTGCCGCGCGTAGGGCGCGGGGTGGTCGGGCATCTGGACCCAGCGGATCGGGCGTTCGGGGCCGACGGGCCGAGGGCCGAGGGCCATCACGCCCACACGCCGGTCGGCGGGGAACGCCGCTTGGGCCAGCTCGGTCGCATCGCAGAGGCGAACCCGGGCCGCCGGGGCGTAGTGCCTGCGGGCGAGCCCCGGTGAAGGCAGATGCCGCGCGGATCCGTCCGGGCGCCCGATCGGACCGACCACCTCCTCCAGTTCGGCCGCCGTGACGGCTCCCGGGCGGAGGAGCATGGGCCGCTCGCCCCGCAGATCCACGACGGTGGACTCGATGCCCACCGTGGTCTCGCCCCCGTCGAGGATGGCGTGGATGCGCCCGTCCAGCGAGCGGCGCACGTGCTCCGCGGAGGTGGGCGAAATGGCGGTGTAGCGGTTGGCACTCGGCGCAGCCAAGGGCGCGCCCACCTTCTCGATCAACGCGCGCGCCACCGGATGCGCCGGGAGCCGCACCCCCACCGCATCCAGGCCGCCCGTCACCTCCTCGGGAAGGCGCGGGTCCTTGGGAAGCACCAGGGTGAGCGGCCCCGGCCAGAAG
>DATGOH010000029.1:0-2971 GCA_035306165.1 Ferdinandcohnia sp. | reverse complement strand
TGCACGGCGAGCTCACCCAGTCGGTGATCGACGAGCTGCCGCCGGGCCGCACGCCGGTCTTCACCAAGGTGGTTCCCGCGCGACAGCGGGAGAAGGCCTACCGCATCGTCGAGAAGGAACTCGCCGAGGGGCGCCAGGCCTACGTCGTCTATCCGCTCATCGAGGAGAGCGAGCGCAGCGATCTCGAGGACGCGACCCGCGGCCTTGCCCAGCTCCGGGAGCGTTTCCCCGGGCGGCGGTTGGCGCTTTTGCACGGCCGGATGAAGGCGGAGGAGCGTGACGCGGTGATGGAGGCCTTCCGCCGCGGCGAGATCGACCTCCTCGTCAGCACCACCGTGGTCGAGGTCGGGGTGGACGTGCCGAACGCCACCGTGATGGTCGTCGAGAACGCCGAGCGCTTCGGCCTCTCGCAGCTCCACCAACTCCGCGGACGCGTGGGGCGCGGCGCTAAGAAAAGCGCGTGCCTGCTCATCGACCACGGCAGCGCCGAAGGGGGGCGCGCCCGTGAACGGCTCGCCACGCTCGAGCGGAGCAACGACGGCTTCGCCATCGCCCAAGCCGACCTGGAGATCCGTGGCCCCGGCGAGTTCCTCGGTACCCGCCAGGCAGGCCTGCCCGAGCTGCAGCACGCCGACCTCGCGCGCGACGCCCGCCTCCTCGAGCAGGCGCGCAGCGACGCCTTCACCCTCGTCGGCCGCGATCCCGAGCTCGCCGCGCCCGAGCACCGCCGGCTCGCCACCGAGGTGATGGAGCGCTTCGCCGAGCGGATGAGCCTCGCCCGCGTCGGTTGAACGTTCCCCGACCCGTCCTTCGCGCGAACCGGAGAAGCGCTAGGCTGCAAGCGGATCGCCGCCGCTCGGTTCAGAAGGACGAACCGGGTTCGAGGAGGAAGGCCTCCTCTTCGGGCGTGCTTTGGCGGCCGAGGATGGCGTTGCGGTGGGGGAAGCGGCCGAAGCGGTCGATGATGACCTGGTGGCGGATGGCGTAGTCCAGAAAGGAGGCGTAGCGCGCGCGGACCGCCTCGGGTGCGGCTTCGGCCAGGGCGCGGTAGAGGGCGACGGAGCGCGCCTGCAGCGCCGCATCCTCGGCGTGTTCGAGGGGGAGGTAGAAAAAGCTCCGCTCGATCGGGCGCAGCGCCTGGTCGTGGCCGCGCGCGAGGCCTTCCAGGACGATGCGCTGGGCCTTCGGATCCTGAGCCCAGGCCTCCGGTTTTCCGCGGTGGATGTGGCGCGGGAACTGGTCGAGCAAGAGGACGAGGGCGAGCCGTCCCCGCGGCGTTTCGGCCCAAGGGTCGAGACGGCCCTCGGCCGCGGCGCGCGCGTCCTCGCCGAAGCGCTCGGTGACGACGCGGTCGGTCTCGGGGCTTTTGCCGAACCAGAGGTCGTAGCGCGCCGGATCGAAGTCCCAGCCCCCCTCGTCGAGTTCGCCGAACCAGAACTGCAGGATCTCCTCCGCGCGCTCCATGGTCGGGCCTCCCCTCGTGCGATGGTAATCGAGTCCCACTGGATGCGCATGTGCGCCGCGACAGGCCCCGGGGCGAGCCGCGAAGCCCGCGGGGCCAAATTCGTCGCCGCGCGGCGGGGGATCGGCTACCCTGCGCCCCGATGTCGCAGGGACGCTTCATCGTCTTCGAGGGGATCGACGGTGCCGGCACCACCACCCAGGCGGGCCTGCTCGCCCGGAGGCTCGAGGCGAGCGGCCGCCGCGTGCTGCTGACCGCGGAGCCTTCCACTGGGCCGGTCGGAAAGATGCTGCGCTCCATCCTCTCCGGCGCGCTCTCTCCCAAAGGCGCCGGCAACTGGGATGGTCGCGCGCTCGCGCTGCTCTTTGCCGCCGACCGCCTCGATCACTTCCGCGGCGAGATCCGCCCCGCGCTGGAGGCGGGGATGGACGTGGTCTGCGATCGCTACGTGCTCTCCTCGGTCGCCTATCAGGGGATGGCCGCCCCGTTCGCGTGGATTCGCTCCCTCAACCGCTTCGTGCCGCCTCCGGATTGCACCGTCTTTTTGCGTGTGCGGCCCGAGATCGCACTGGCCCGTCGGCTCGGGGCCGCCGACGCCCCCGATCTCTTCGAAACGCTCCCGCAGCAGGAGCGCATCGCGCGCCTTTACGACGAGGCCGCCGCCGAGCTCGAGGCGCGCCACCGCATCCGCACCGTCGACGGTGAGCGCCCGCCCGACGCCGTGGCCGCGGAGGTCTGGAGCGTCGTCGAGCCGCTGTTGCGCTCTTGATCGCCTCCTCCCGGAGGGAGCGAGGCCGCTCAGCCAGTGACGACGAGGGGGCGGTCGGCGTGCGGGTGCGGGAGCACGGTGGCGCGCACGCCGAAGACCTCGGCCACGGTCTGTTCGGTGAGCACCTCCCACGGCGTGCCCTCGGCGACGATGTGGCCGCCGCGCAGAAGCAAGAGCCGGTCTGCATAGGTGGAGGCGAGGCCGAGGTCGTGGAGGATGGCCAACACCGCCACGCCGCGCGCCGCAAGATCGCGCGCCACGCGCAGGATGGTGTGTTGGTGCTCGAGGTCGAGGGCGGAGGTCGGCTCGTCGAGCAGGAGCGCCTGGGGCAGGCCTTCGGGGGCGCCGCCGAGCTGGGCGAGGACGCGGGCGAACTGCACGCGCTGGCGCTCGCCGCCGGAGAGGGTGGGGTAGAGGCGATCCGCCAGGTGCCACGCGCCGGCGGCGCGCAGCGCCTCCTCCACGATGCGCTCGTCCCGCCCCGGCTGCGGGGGATGCGGGATGCGCCCGAGCTGCGCCACCTCGAAGACCGTGAAGGGGAACTGCAGCGTCGATTCCTGCGGCAGGAGCGCCAACCGCTGCGCACGCTCCCTGGGCGACATGGCGCGGAGGTTCTCGCCGGCGAAGAGGACCTCGCCGCGCTCGAGCGGGAGCTCGCCGCAGATGGCCGCGAGCAGTGTGGACTTGCCCGCGCCGTTCGGACCGAGCACGCCCACGAACTCGCCCGGCGCGAGACGAAG
>DATGOH010000028.1:0-2502 GCA_035306165.1 Ferdinandcohnia sp. | reverse complement strand
GCAGCGAGCGCCGCGCGAGCGGGAGCTGCGAATAGATGCCGGCGCCGAGCTGGCGGATGAATCCGGCGCGGAGCAGCAGCTTGTGGGAAGCGACCACCGCGTCGGCGGAAACTTCCTTGAGGGTGGGAACGAAGGCCTTCGAACGTCTCATCCTTGCGACCCGTCCACGACAGGGAGGCGGGTCCTGCGCTCCTCGGCGATCTTCTCCACCTCCTCGAGGAGGGCCGACTCGAGTTCGTCGGCGGCCATGCGGCGCAGGACCTTCCCCTTTTTGAAGAGCAAACCCACGTTGTTGTGCCCATACGCGATGCCGATGTCGGCCTCGCGGGCCTCGCCGGGCCCGTTCACCTCACAGCCCATCACCGCCACGTGCACGTCCGTCTTCACGTCCGCGAGCGCGCGCTCGATGCGCTCGGTCACCTCGATCATGTCGACCGAGCAGCGCCCGCAGGTGGGACACGAGACCAGCGTCAGACCACCCGCGCGCAAGCCCAGCGCCTTGAGGAGGTGGATGCCCACCTTCACCTCCTCGGTCGGATCGGCGGTGAGAGAGACGCGCAAGGTATCGCCGATCCCCTCCGACAGGAGGATCCCGATGCCGGCGGCGCTCTTCACCGTGCCCTGCAAGAGCGTCCCCGCCTCGGTCACGCCGAGGTGGAGCGGGTAGTCGAAGGTCTCCGCCGCGAGCCGGTAGGCGCGCACCATGGTCGGCACGTCCGACGCCTTCAGCGAGACCTTGATGTCGAAGAAGTCCTCCTCCTCGAGCATGCGGATGTGGCGGAGAGCGCTTTCGACCATGGCCTCCGGCGCCGGATAGCCGTAGCGCTCGAGGAGGTCCTTCTCGAGGGAGCCGCCGTTGACGCCGATGCGGATGGGCACGCCCGCCGCCTTGGCGGCGCGCGCCACCTCGCGCACGCGCTTCTGGCTTCCGATGTTGCCGGGGTTGATGCGAACGCCCCCCACCCCGGCGTCGATCGCCCGCAGCGCCAGGTGGTAGTTGAAGTGGATGTCCGCGACGATCGGGATGCTCACGGCGCGGACGATGTCGGCCAGGTTCGCCGCCGCGTCGTCGTCGGGCACCGCGAGGCGGACGATGTCCGCGCCGGCCGCCTGCAGCAGCCGGCACTGCTCGATCGTCGCCCACTTGTCCCGCGTGTCCGTGGTCGCCATCGTCTGCACGGGGATGGGAGCATCTCCGCCGATGAGGAGCGACCCCATGCGGATCTGGCGCGACTTGCGCCGCGGGGCGAGGGGCTTGCTGCTTTCGCTACCGACTCCGCTCATCGAAGCCAGTCACCCTGCGAGAGTTGGGGAGCCAGAACGCGACCGGAGGTTCAGGGAGTCGCGACCGCGACGCCCAACTCCTTGTCGATGACTTTCTTGAACTCCTCGAAGGGCAGCGCGCCGGAGATCATCCGGCCGTTGATGAAGAAGGCCGGCGTCCCGTTCACGCCAAGTGCCCTGCCGTCGGCCAGGTTGGCCTGCACGACGCCCGCCTTCGCACCGCTGTCGAGGCAGGTCTCGAACGCCTGCATGTCGAGCCCGAGCTCCTTCGCGTAGGTCTTCAGGCTGTCGACGTCCAGGGCTTTCTGGTTGGCGAACATCTTGTCGTGCATCTCCCAGAACTTGCCCTGGTCGTCGGCGCAGTGCCCGGCCTCGGCGGCCTTCTGCGCGTTCCGGTGGAAGGAGAGCGGGAAGTCGCGGAAGACCACGCGCACCTTGCCGGCGTAGGCCTGCTCCACCTGCGCGAGAGTCCCGTTGGCGCGCGCGCAGAACGGACATTCGAAGTCCGAGAACTCGACGATGGTCACCGGCGCGTTCTCCGGCCCGCGGCTCGGCCCCTTGGCGGCCACCTCCATGCGCAGGGGATCGGGCTCCGCGAGCAGGATCTCCACCTTCGCCTCCTTCTTCAGCCGATCGAAGAAGGCCTGCGTGGCCTCGCGGGTCTTCTCCTGGCTCACGATCTGCCGCAGCCGCTCCTTGGCGTCCTCGAAGGGCGGCACGCCGGGCATCCCCTTGAACTGCTCGTAAAAGGCGAGGAGCTCCTCGTCGGACGGACCGCCGACCTTCGCGAAGACCTCCTGCTGCAGAAGCTCGTCCGCGCTGACGCCGCGCCTCGCGGCCTCCTTCTCGAGAAGCCGCTCGGCCACGATCTGCTCCAGCGAGTTGGAGCGGAGCTGATACATCTGCTCGCGATGCTTCTGGAGCTCGCCCTGGATGGGCCGGTCGATCTCGGCGAGGGTGATCTCCGTCCCGTCGATGCGCGCGACTACCTCGTCGCGTGCCTCACCGGCGGGTCGAGGAGCGGGCGCCGGAACCGACGCGGAATTGCTGCACGCAACCGCGAAGAGAAGGAAGAGGGGAACGATTCGGGTCATGATGGCTCCTTGGGCGCCCGGGACGCCGAAAGGGGGTTGCAGTCTGGGAAGCAACGCCCGGAAGGTCAAGGAAAATGCCCGGAGACCGTCGCCCCCCGCTGGATTCGCCGCGCGCCGGATCGTA
>DATGOH010000027.1:0-2072 GCA_035306165.1 Ferdinandcohnia sp. | reverse complement strand
GGCTCGAGCACGTGATCGACGGCCTCCTCCACCTCGTCCACGAAGGCGAAGCGCATCGCGTCGCGCACTTCGGCCGTGACGTCCTCGAGGTTCGGTTCGTTGTTGCGGGGCAAGACCACGGTGCGGATGCCCGCCCGATGCGCAGCGAGCACCTTGTCGCGGATGCCGCCCACGGGAAGCACCTTCCCCCGCAGGGTGATCTCGCCGGTCACCGCCACGTCCTGGCGCGCGATCCGACCGGTCACGAGGGATACGAGCGCGAGGTACATCGCCAAACCGGCCGACGGGCCGTCCTTCGGCGTGGCGCCCACCGGTACGTGCAGGTGGACCGCCTTTCCCAGAAGCGAACGCGGCTCGAGCCCGAGGCGCCGAGCCGTGGAGCGGACGAGGGAGAGCGCCGCCTGCGCGGATTCGCGCATCACTTCGCCCAGCATGCCGGTGAGGATGAGCTCGTCGCGCCGGGCGGGCATCAGCGCCGCCTCCACGAAGAGGATCTGCCCGCCGGTGGGCGTCCAGGCCAGGCCCGTGACCACGCCGGGCCGGTCGATCCTCTCGGCCACCTCGTCGAAGAAGCGGCGGGGACCGAGGTAGTCATGCAGGTCCTCGGGGCCCACGCGAATCGGGGTGGGCACGCCTTCCCCGATCTTCCGCGCCACCTTGCGCACGATGGTCGCGATCTCGCGATCCAGGTTTCGCACCCCGGCCTCGCGCGTGTACTCGCGCAGGATGCGACGCAGGGCGCTGCGTTCGATCCGCAGTTCCTTCGGCGAGAGGCCGTGCGAACGCAGCTCCTGCGGGATGAGGTGGTGGGTGGCGATGGCGAGCTTCTCCTCGTCCGTGTAGCCGGGGATGCGGATCACCTCCATGCGGTCGAGGAGCGCCGGCGGGATGGTGTCCGTGGTGTTGGCCGTGCAGATGAAGAGGACCTGCGAGAGGTCCACCGGTACGCCGAGGTAAGTGTCCACGAAGGCGTGGTTCTGCGCGGGGTCGAGGACTTCGAGGAGCGCGGCGGAGGGATCGCCGTGAAAGCCCACGCCGAGCTTGTCGATCTCGTCGAGCATGAAGACGGGATCGCTCACCTTCGCCCGCCGCAGCGCCTGGACGATGCGGCCCGGCATCGCGCCGATGTACGTGCGCCGGTGCCCGCGGATCTCCGACTCGTCGTGGATACCACCGAGGCTCATCCGCACGAATTCGCGGCCGAGGGCCCGCGCGATGGACTGGCCGAGCGACGTCTTTCCGGTGCCGGGCGGCCCGACGAAGCAGAGCAACGGCTCCCCGCGGAAGCGCCGACCGCCCTCGCGCGCGTCCGGCGCCTCCACCCCGCGCTCGGCGCGCAGCTTCTTCGCGGCGAGGTGGTCGATGAGCCGCTCCTTCACCTTGTCGAGGTCGTGGTGGTCCTCGTCCAGGATCTCCCGCGCCTTCTTCAGGTCGATCGGTTCGCCGGTGGTCTTTTTCCAGGGGAGCTCGACGATCCACTCCAGCCAGCTCCGGATCATCCCGTGTTCCGGCGAGACGTCGGAGATGCGTTCGAGCCGGGCCAGCTCGCGCTCCGCCTCCTCGCGCACCTCGTCGGAGAGCGGGAGGTCGCGCAGCCGCGCGCGCATTTCCTCGATCTCGGTCTCCTCCGACTGGCCGAGCTCCTTCTGGATGGCGCGGAGCCGCTCGCGCAGCACGAATTCCTTTTGCGTTTCCGAAATGCGGACCTGTGTGTCTTCGGTGATCTTGTGCTCGAGTTCGCGGACGGCGATCTCGCGCTGCGCATGCTCCACGAAGCGGCGGAAGCGCTCCGTCACCGTTTCCGCCTCGAGCAGGTCCTGGCGATCCCGCGTGGGCAGGGGCACCGTCGTCGCGAGCAGATACGAGAGCTGCAGCGGCTCGTCGAAGGAGCGGATGGCGGCGGCCAGCTCGTCGGGCAGTTCGGGCGTGAGTTCGGCGAGGCGGGCGAAGCGCTCCTTGGCGGCGCGCGCCAGCGCCTCCAGCGGCAGTCCGTCCCCCACCTCCTCCGGCAGGATGCGCAGCTTCGCCACGGGATAGGGGTCGAAGGTGAGGTACGACTCCACCTGCACGCG
>DATGOH010000026.1:0-4014 GCA_035306165.1 Ferdinandcohnia sp. | reverse complement strand
TTCACCCTCCTCGGCGGCAGCCAGTACCTGGACAGCCCCGCGCTCGGCCCCTACCAGCGCCATCTGTGGGAGGAGCTCTGCCCCGCGGTGGAGGCCGCCTTCCCCACCAGCGGACGACACGGCGTGGCGGGGCGATCCTCCGGCGGCTACGGCGCCTTCGTGCAAGCCGTTGCCCGGCCCGACAAGGTGCGGGCCATCGCCTGCCACGCGGCGGACATGGCCTTCGAACTGGTCTATCCGTCCGGCTTCCCCGCCCTCGCCCAGGCGCTCGCCGCGCACGGCGGCGTCGAGAACTTCGTGGCCGCCTTCCGCGCCTCCACCAAGAAGCGCAGCGGAGCGTGGTTCTTGCCGATCCAGACCCTGTGCATGGCCGCCTGCTACTCGCCGACGGAGGGGGCACCCTTGGGCATCGAGCTTCCCTTCGATCCACACACGCTCGAGCTGCGCGAGGAGGTCTGGGCGCGCTGGCTCGCCTGCGACCCGTTGCGGATGATCGAGCGCGCCGAGGTGCAGCAGGCGCTGCGCGGACTCGACCTCCTCTTCTTCGACTGCGGCAGCCGCGACGAGTACGCCTTGCAATACGGCCTTCGCCGCCTCGTCCGCCGGCTCTCCGAACTCGGCATCCCGCACGAGGTGGAGGAGTTCGACGACGGACACCGCTCCACGAGCTACCGCTTCGACGTCTCGCTGCCCAAGCTCGTGCGCGCGCTCGAGCGCTCCTGAGCGCGCCCGTTTCGGTCGAGGGACCGCGGCGCTCGGCGGAAGGGGTTATCCTCCTCCCGATGGAAGCCTTCGCCCTGCCCGACACCGCACCGCCCGAGCGGCGGATCTACTGCAATCGGACGCTCAACCTCCGGTCCATCCGCGCCATCGGTTACGACATGGACTACACCCTCATCCACTATCGGGTGAAGGAGTGGGAGGAGCGCGCTTTCGATCACATCAAGCGGCGCTTGCTCTCGCGCGGCTGGCCCGTCGAGCACCTGCAGTTCGACGAGAAGATGGTGACCCGCGGCCTGGCGATCGACACCGAGCTCGGCAACGTGGTCAAGGCCAACCGCTTCGGCTTCGTCAAGCGGGCCTGCCACGGCACACGGCTTCTCGACTACCAGACGCTCCGCGAGGTCTACAGCCGCACCATCGTCGATCTCTCGCAGCCGCGCTGGTACTTCCTCGACACGCTCTTCTCCCTCTCCGAGGGATCGATGCTCCTGCAGCTCGTGGATCTCCTCGACGAGGGCCGGCTGCCCGGTGCACTGGGTTACCAGGATCTCTTTCGCGCGGTGCGCCAGTCGCTCGACGAAGCGCACGCGGAAGGCGAGCTCAAGCAGGAGATCGTGGCGGCGCCCGACCGCTTCGCCTCACCGGATCCCGAGGTGCCGCTGGCGCTCCTCGATCAGCACCACGCCGGAAAGAAGCTCCTGCTCATCACGAATTCGGACTGGGGGTACGTCGCGCCCATCATGTCCTGGGCCTTCGACGCCTACCTCCCGGGCGGCATGACCTGGCGCGACCTCTTCGACGTGGTGATCGTCGCCGCGCGCAAGCCGGAGTTCTTCCGCTCCCATGCGCCCCTCTTCGAGGTGGTCACCGAGGAAGGTCTGCTCCGCCCCGCGGTCGGCGGGCTGCAAAAAGGGAAGGCCTACTTCGGTGGAAGCGCCCGCCAGGTGGAGAAACATTTGCAGATGTCGGGTGACGAAATCCTCTACGTGGGCGATCACATGTATGGAGACGTCCATGTCTCCAAGGACGTGCTGCGGTGGAGGACCGCGCTCATCGTCCGCGAGATCGAGGGCGAAATTCGATACAACGAGGCCTTCCGGCCCACGCGGCGCGAACTCGAACGACTCATGCAAGAAAAGACGCAAATCGAAGAGCGCCTCGACCAGGTGCGCCTGGCCATCCAGCGCAAAGAGAAGGGCTACGGCCCCCAGCCGGCGGAAACGCTCGACGAGCTGCACGAACTCGCGCAGCGCCTCTCCGATTCCATCGCGGCGCTCGATGCGGAGATCGCTCCGCTCGCCCAGGCCTCCGCGCAGCTCGGAAACGAGCTGTGGGGCCCGCTCATGCGCGCCGGCAACGACAAGAGCCTGCTCGCGCGCCAAATGGAGAGCTCCGCGGACGTCTACACCTCGCGGGTGGCGAACTTCCTTTACGCCACTCCCTTCCTCTACGCCCGCTCCGCCCGCGGCAGTCTCCCCCACGACCCCGGCGGGTAGACATGCACGTCTTTGCCACCCGCTGCCGAGACGAAAAAGAAACCCCCTGCCGAAGCAGGGGGCTTGGTTACGGACGAAGGTCCGCGATCAGAACGCGAGGCCCGCCCCGAAGCGGAAGCCGTTCATGCCGTCGATCTCGCCCACGAAGTTCGCGAGGGCGAAGGAGTGGCTGTAAGCGCCCTCCACGAAGATCAGGCTGATCGGGTAGATCCGGAGGCCGACGCTGGCCTCGAGGGCCAGGTTGGCGAATACGCTGCTGTTGGCCGCCTTCTTCAGCGTGTCGTCGACGCCCGGAAGGTCGGGAAGCCGCGACTCCTCGAGCTCGGCCCAGCCGAGGTGGAGGGTGGGCCCGAGCGACGCGGCCGCCTCGAAGCGCCACATGGCGAAGCGCAGGCGGGGGTGGAGGAGGCGAACGTCGAAACCGGTGAGGTCCACCGGCGCGGCCTTCCCGTCGAGCAGGATGGCAGCACCGTCCCCGGCCTTGTAGAAGGCGCCGCCGAGGACCAAAAAGCCGAAGTAGCGGCCCATCGAGTAGATGTCACCGCGGAAGCCCGAAACGCCGGTTGCCTTGGCGGACTTGAAGTCCTCCTTGGTGCTCGTCGTGGCGAATTCGTCGCCGTTGTAATGCGCGGAAAGGAAGCTGAAGCTCAGGTTGAAACCACTGTCGTAGATGGCCTCCTGCCCGTTCCACCAGCGGTCGAACATCGAAGGCTCGCTCGAGGCGACCTGCGCGCTCTCGGTCGCCGCCGCCGAGCTCGCGGTGTCGTCGCCCTCCGCCCAAGCCGGCGAAGCGCACAAGAGGAGGGCCACGGTCGCGAATGTCGCAAATTTCATGGTTTGCTCCCAGGATCGTCGGGCTATTTTTGTCAGCCCGTATTCCGCATTCCTACCGCGATCCCGTTGAGAGTCAACAACAAAACAGGATCGCATCCTCGCTCACCCGCCCGCTTCCTCCGGAGAAATTCCACCTGGATGTATGACATCGGATCCACGTAGGGATTCCGAAGGTCGATCGAAGTCTGGAGGGAGGGGTTGCGGTCCAGGAGGCGCTCGACGCCTTGCAACCGCCTCACTCCGCGGACGGTTTTCTCGTACTCCTTTTCGATCCGCGGCCAGACCGCCGCGGCGGCCTCGGGTGGTGCGAGCGCCGCGTACTCCCGCGCGATCCGCAGATCCGTCTTGGCGAGGACCATTTCCACGTTGGAGAGCACCGTCCGGAAGAAGGGCCACCGGGAGGCCATCTCCTCGACGACCTCCCATCCTCCCCGCCGGCGGGCGAAGCTCTCGAACGCCGAACCCACGCCGTACCAGCCGGGGAGGATGGCACGGTTCTGGGTCCAGGCGAATACCCAAGGAATGGCACGCAGGGCCTCGAGCCCGCCGGCAGCCCGCTTCGCCGGGCGGGAACCGATGGGAAGCTCCCCGATCTCCTCGAACGGGGTCGCCGCAGCGAAGGCATCGCCCGGCGGTCCCGTTCGAGCGAGGCGAGGAGCTCGGGCGTGGGCGCGAGGTGGTGGGCGGATTGGGAGAGCTCGCGACCGAGACGGCGCACCTCGGCGAGCAGGAGCATCAGGCCGCGGCTGCGGTGAACGCGGACGGTATCCGGGCGTGACGAGGGGATTGCCGTCCATGTCGCCCCCGGCCCAGGAGTGGATGCGCACGGGCGCGACCGCGATCCCGAGCGGCTCGCCGTAGACGCGCTCGAAGGCGTCGGCGATCGCGTCGGGCAGATCGCCCAGGACGTCCCAGAGCACGTTTTCCACGTACCAGAGGACGTTCTTGACCTCGCTGGCCA
>DATGOH010000025.1:0-10046 GCA_035306165.1 Ferdinandcohnia sp. | reverse complement strand
GAGCGTCACGTTCACCGGGTGCTGGCGGAGGCACTCGGCCAGCTTCTGCAGCGCCTCGCGCGCCTCGGCCGTCAGCGAGTAGTCGTCGAAGGCGAAGCGGACCGGAGGCTGCTCGCAGGGCGGCGCCGTGGTGACGCAGGTGCCCTCGACGCAGCTCTTGCCCGAGCCGCAGTCGGCGTCGATGCTGCACTCCGCCTTCGGACGGCAAGCGCCGTTCACGCACTCGGCGCCGTGCCCGCACTGCGCATCGGAGGAGCAAGCGACGCAGGAGCCGTTCTCACAGACGCGACCGCCGCTGCAATCGCGGTTCGTCTGGCACTCGGCCTTCGGAACGCAGCGATTCCCGCCGGCCGTATCGATCTCGCACTTGAAGCCGCTCGGGCAATCCTTGTCCGAGCCGCACTCCTGGCAAAGACCATTGATACAAACACCGGTGTGCCCGTCGACGTTGCAGTCGTCGTCGCTGTTGCAGTTGGGATACTTGGGGGAGCAGCCGGTTCCAAGGACGAGCAGTCCGATGGCCGCGGCGAGATAGAGAATGCGATTGCGAGCGTTCATCGAGATTTCCTCCGGTCCTCCGAAGCGTGGATCGTCATTAGGCCAGGCCCGACGACCTTGTCAACTTTTCGATTATGTTCGGCAACCCCGTGATAACACCGAGTTTTCGTCGATTTCCCGCCGCCGATCGAATAGGATCCCCCGCAGATGACGCGTCGTAGATCGAACCACCACTCCAGGCGAAGGGCGCACCGGCGAACGGGAGGCTCCCTCGGGCGCGCGCTCCTCCTTTTCCTGTTGGCCCTCTGCTTCGTCGCGGGCGCGGCATTGGCCACGATCTACCAGATTTTCGCAGCGGATTTGCCAACATTCGATGGTTTGATCGACTACCGGCCGAAGGAATCGACCAAGGTCTTCGCCGCCGACGGCACGCTGGTCGGCGAGTTCTTCGAGGAGCGCCGGACGGTCATCCCGCCCCACGAGATCCCCGAGGTGCTCAAGCGCGCGATCCTCGCCGCGGAGGACGCGCACTTCTACGAGCACGAGGGACTCGACTACGTCGGCATGGCGCGCGCCTTCTGGAAGAACCTCACCTCGGGTGAGACGCGCCAGGGCGGCTCGACCATCACGCAGCAGGTGGTCAAGACCTTCCTGCTCTCCCCGGAGCGGACCTACACGCGCAAGATCAAGGAGGCCATCCTCGCCCGGCGCCTGGAGAAGAACCTCAGCAAGGACGAGATCCTCTATCTCTACCTCAACCAGATCTACTTCGGGCACGGACGCTACGGGGTGGAGGAAGCGGCGCAGTTCTACTTCGGCAAGAAGGCCGCCGAGCTCGACCTGGCCGAAGCGGCGCTGCTGGCCGGCCTCCCGCAGTCGCCCGGGCGCCTCTCGCCCCTACGGCACCCGGACCGCGCCAAGCAGCGGCAGCGCTACGTGCTGGGCCAGATGCTCGCCAACGGCTGGATCGACCAGCGCGCATACGACGAGGTCGTCGACGCCGAGATCCGCCTCGCCGAGCCGCCGCCCGAGCCGCCGGGCCCCTACTACCTGGAGGAGGTGCGGCGCATCCTCGTGGAGCGCTACGGGGCGGAGACGGTGCTGACCGGTGGCCTGCGCGTCTACGTGGCGATGGATCCCGCCCTCCAGCGAGCCGCCGACCGCGCGGTCCGGGACAACCTCGTCGACTACGATCGGCGGCACGGCTACCGGGGCCATCCGGGCAAGCTCGACCCCGCGCGGCGCACGGAGGTGGAAGCGAAGGGCGAGGGCGGCAAGGCCGTGGACGTGCGGACGCTGCGCACCGTCCGCCTCGAGCCTGGGGTGCGCCTCGTCGGCGCCGTCACCAAGGTGGGCCGGAACGAAGCGAGGATCTGGTTCGGGGGGCGCACGGGACGACTGCCCCGCACCGGCGCCGCCTGGGCGCTCGGCGGCAAGGACTTCGCGTCGTTCCTCCGCGAGGGCGACCTCGTCCACGTGGAGGTCGCGCGCGTCGACGGCGACGACGTCGAGCTCTCCCTCTGGCAGGAGCCCGAGATCGAGGGGGCGCTGGTCTCCATCGAGCCGCAGAGCCGGCGCGTGGTGGCGATGGTCGGCGGCTACGACTTCGCCCGGAGCTCCTTCAATCGCGCCACGCAGGCGCGGCGCCAGCCGGGCTCGACCTTCAAGCCCTTCGTCTTCGGCGCCGCCCTGGAGAGCGGGCGGTGGACGCCGGCGAGCTTGGTGGTCGACGCGCCCGAGACCTTCCGCGATCCGTGGACCGGCAAGGACTGGAAGCCGCAGAACTACGAGCGCAACCGCTTCGACGGCACGATGACGCTGCGCCGCGCGCTGGCGACGTCGAAGAACACGGTGCCCGTCCGGCTCATCTCGGAGCTGGGACCGGATGCGGTGATCGACTTCGCGCGGCGCGCCGGCATCCGCTCGGAGTTGCCCAAGAACTTCACCCTGGCGCTCGGTACGGGCGACGTCACGCCGCTCGAACTCGCCAACGCCTACGCCACGCTCGCGGCCCAGGGCATGTACGACGAGCCGGTCCTCATCGAGCGCGTGGAGGATCGCCGTGGCGTGATCCTCGAGGAGGCCGTGCGGCGGCCGCAGCCCACCATCTCGCCCGCCCTGGCCTACGTGCTCACGCGCCTGCTCCAGGCGGTGGTCGAAGAGGGGACCGGACGGCGCGCCGCCGTGCTGGAACGCCCCACCGCCGGCAAGACCGGGACGACGAGCGACAACCGCGACGCCTGGTTCGCGGGTTACACCACCGACCTGGTCACCGTGACCTGGGCGGGCTTCGACGAGCCGCGGCCGCTGGGCGGCACAGAGACCGGTGGGCGCACCGCGGTGCCCGCCTGGGTGGACGTGATGCAGGCGGCCCACCGCGACCGGCCGCCGCGCGCCTTCCCCGTTCCCGAGGGCGTGGAGTTCGCCGCCATCGATCCCCAGACCGGCCTGCTCGCGCCCATCGACGCGCCGCCCTCGGAGGTCGAGGAGACGGCCTTCGTGGAGGGGACGGCGCCGACCGAGCGCGCGATCGCGCCGGGGCTGCATCCCGCGGACGCGCCGCTCGACCTCTTCCTCGGCGGCGGCCGCTGAGGGTGCGCGGTGGAAAAAAGAAGGCCCCGCTCACGCGGGGCCTTTTGGGTGTCTGGTGCCCAGGAGAGGAGTCGAACCTCCACAGCGTTTCCGCCACTAGACCCTGAATCTAGCGTGTCTACCAGTTCCACCACCTGGGCGTCGGGCGCTTTCTAGCGGCGCCGCGCGGGCGCGTCAAGGCGGAAGGAGCGTCGTCAGGAAGATCGCCCCTGGACCATGGTGCGCAGCACGTTCCGGCAGCCGCCGCAGCCGCGCGTCGCCCCCGTCCGGGCCACGATCTCGTCGTAGTCGAGCCCCGCACGGACGAGCGCCTCCACCTCGCCCTCCTCCACCCCGCGGCAGCGGCAGAGCAGGCGGAGGAGCGGATCGGAGAGCGCGGCTTCCTCCTCGCGCCACGCCTCGAGTTCCGCGAGTTCTTCCTCCCACCAGGACATGTGCGGATGATGGTCGCAGATCGTCCGCAGGGCGACAAGAAAGGCGCGGCTCAGAGCCTGCCTTCCTCCTGGGCCTTGCGGCGTTCGTCGGGGTGCTCGTCGTACCAGGCGCGGATGGACTCCTGGGTCACCTCGACCACGAGATCCTCGTCGGCCACCTCCACCTGGCAACCGAGCCGGGAGTTCGGGCGGACGTCGAAGGCCTTGTCGAGGATGTCCTCCTCGCGCTCCGAGGGCTCGTCCACCGAATCGGCCCCCTTCTGCAGCCAGCAGTGGCACGAGGAGCAGGCTGCGACCCCGCCGCAGGAGCTGCCCATGGTCACGCCCTTGTCCTCCGCCGACTGGGCGGCCTCGAGGATGGTGGTGCCCGGGGGGACCTCCACGGTCACGCCCCAGTTGACGAAGGTGATCTTCGGCATCACTCGATCTCCTGCACCGACCGTCCCGTCAGCGCCTCGCAAAGGGCCTTCTCCATGCGTCGCCGCGCGAAGTCCGCGGAGGCCGCATCCAGCTCGTGCACCGCCTGCTCGATGCGCCGGTGATCGTCGCCCTGCATCGCGGCCCGCAGCGCTTCCTCGGCTTCGGCGATCCGCTCGCGCTCGCCCGGCTCGAGGAGGTCCGCGCTCTCCACCAGAGCCTTCCGCAGATCGTGCAGGACGCGCTCGGCCTCGATCCGCGCCTCCACCAGCAGGCGGATCGCCACGTCCTGCTCGGCGTGCTCGAGCGAGTCGAGGAGCATGCGCTCCACCTCCTCGTCCGTGAGGCCGTGCGACGGCTTCACCGTGATCGTCTGCTCCACGCCGGTGGTCATCTCCTTCGCCGAGACCGAGAGGATCCCGTCGGCGTCCACGGAGAAGGTGACCTGCACCCGGCCCATGTTCGCCGGCATCGGCGGAATCCCCTCGAGGCGGAAGCGCGCCAGCGAGCGGCAGTCGGAAACGAGCTCGCGCTCCCCCTGGACGACGTGGATGTCCATGGCCGTCTGGCCGTCGGCGAAGGTCGTGAAGATCTGCGCCGCCGAGGTGGGGATGGTCGAGTTGCGGTGGATGATCTTCTCGACCACCCCGCCCATGGTCTCCACCCCGAGCGAGAGCGGGATGACGTCGAGCAAGAGCAGGTCGTCCTTGGCCTCTCCGGCGAGGTTCTCCGCCTGGATGGCGGCGCCGATGGCCACCACGCGGTCGGGGTCGATGTCGCCGAGCGGCTCCTTGCCGCCGAAGATCTCCCGCACGAAGCGGCGCACGAGCGGCACGCGCGTCGAACCTCCCACCAGGACCACGCCGTCGATCCGGGCGGGGTCGACGTCCGCGTCGCGCAGGGCCCGCCTGCACGCGACCGCCGTGCGCTTGACCAGATCGGCGATGAGGGACTCGAACTGCTCGCGCGTGACCTCCACCTCGACCGTGCGGTCCTCGAGCGCGACCGCGGCCACGGTCTTTTCCGCATCGGTGAGCGCGTGCTTGGCGCTGCGGGCGGCCGCGAGCGCGGCCTGCACCGCGAAGGGATCCCGGGCGAGATCGCGGCCGAGCGCCTCCGAGATCTGGCGGAGGAGGGCCGTCGCGAGCGCGCGATCGAAGTCGTCACCGCCCAACGAGGAATCACCCGCCGTGCTCTTGACCTCGAAGACGCCCTCCACCAGCTCGAGGATGGAGACGTCGAAGGTGCCGCCGCCCAGGTCGTAGACGACGAAGGTGCCGCGCGCGCGGCGATCGAGGCCGTAGGCCACCGCGGCCGCCGTCGGCTCGTTGAGCAGGCGCAGGACCTCCAGGCCGGCGAGACGGCCCGCGTCGCGGGTCGCCTGCCGCTGGGCGTCGTCGAAGTAGGCCGGCACGGTGATCACCGCCGCGCCCACGGGCTGGTCGAGGAAAGCCTCCGCCCGGCGCCGCGCCCACTTGAGGATCTCCGCCGAGACTTCCACCGGGCTCACCCACTTGCCCCCCACGTCGAAGCGGACCACCGCATCGCCGGGCTGCGCCGGGGCGAAGCGGTAGTGGCCGAGGCGACGCACCTCCGGGTCGTTCGGCCCCTTGCCCATGAAGCGCTTCACCGAGGGGATGGTGGTGTGCGGGTGGGTGGGGAGCTTCGCCTGGGCGGCGCGGCCGACGACGGCGGAGCCGTCCTCGAGGTAGTGCACGACGGAGGGCATCAGGTGGCTCTCGCCCTCGAGGGGAATGGTCACCCCCTTCCCCTCGCGATCCACGTAGGCGACGAGGGAGTGGGTGGTCCCCAGGTCGATGCCCACCGGCTTGCCGTGGGGCTTGCGCGGGTCCCGGATCTGCAGCAGGCCCGATTCAGCCATGTTCCTCCTCGAAGAGCTCGTCCTCCCAGGCGCGCACGTCCGAGAGAAAGCTGTCCAGATAACGGATGATGGCAACCTGCGCCGCCGCCTCGCGGTCGTCGTCGCGATCGAAAGCGGCGCCGAGCGCCTCCAGAGCGCCCTCCCTCTGCACCCGCGCCGCCTCCGCGAGCTTCGCCACGCGCTCGCGATCCTTCTGCGCGCGCGCCTCCTCGAAGGCTTCTCGCGTCTCCATGACCTCCATCAAGAAGCCGGGCGGGAGGTGCGATGCGTTGCCGGATTCCCCCAAGTCCCAACCGCGCTGCGAAAGCAGATATGCGGCCCGGCGCACCGGATCGCGAAGGACGCGGTAGGCGTCGTTGACCTCGATCATCTTCTCCAACGCGAGGCGCCGCTCCGCGGGGCTCCGGGCCGCATGGCGGTCGGGATGCAGCAACCGCGAAAGCTCCCGGTACCGCTGCTCGAGGGCGGTTTCGTCCAAACGAAATCCCCGCGGGATCCCCAAGATGGCGAAGTGATCGGCCAAGATGGCTCCTGCGAGCGGCCCCGGCCGCAGCTCAAACCGAGAACGATTCGCCGCAGCCGCAGGACTTCTTCACGTTCGGGTTCTCCAGCTTGAAACCCGACTCCAGCAGGCCCTGGTGGTAGCTCAGGACGGTGCCGATGAGAAAGATGTAGCTCTTCGGATCCACGTAGATCCGAACGCCGTGCTCCTCGAAGACGCGGTCCCGCTCGGCCGGAGCGTCGGCGAACTCCATGTCGTACTTCAGCCCCGTGCAGCCGCCTCCCCGCACGCGGATGCGCAGCCCCGCCTCCGGCGTGCCGCGATCCTCGAGGAGCTTGCGGATGCGCTGGGCCGCCGAGACGTCGATCCGGATCCCGGACTGGCGCGGCGCGGCCGCCGGCGCCTGGGCGGGCTGCGCCTTGGGCAAACCGAGGCCGAGGGGAGCCTGGGGCTTTTGCGTCGGCTCCGTCGGCTTCGGCGTTCCCAGTCCGATGAAGATGCCGTTCGACATGCGCGGCTCCCTTACTCCAGGCCCTTCTTCTTCCGGTAATCCGCGATGGCCGCCTTGATGGCGTCCTCCGCGAGCACCGAGCAGTGGATCTTCACCGGCGGTAGGGCCAGTTCCTCGGCGATGGCCGCGTTGGTGATCTTGAGGGCGTCCTCCACCGACTTCCCCTTCACCCACTCGGTCACGAGGGAGGAGGAGGCGATCGCGGAACCACAGCCGAAGGTCTTGAACTTCGCGTCCTCGATGATGCCGTCGTCGTTGATCTTGAGCTGGAGACGCATCACGTCTCCGCACGCGGGCGCGCCCACGAGGCCCGTCCCCACGTTTGGATCGTCCTTGTCGAGCGTCCCGACGTTGCGGGGGTTCTCGTAGTGGTCGATGACCTTGTCGCTGTAGGCCATGTTCGCGTCCTCTCGATCAGTGGGCGGTCCAGGCGATCGACTTCAGATCGATACCTTCCTTCGCCATTTCGTACAAAGGTGACATGTCCCGGAGACGGCGAACCGACTCCACCACCCGCGCCGCCACGTAATCCACCTCTTCCTCGGTGGTGAACCGCCCGATCCCGAAGCGGATCGAGGAGTGCGCCAGGTCGTCGTCCACGCCGCAGGCCCTGAGCACGTGCGAAGGCTCGAGCGAGGCCGAGGTGCAAGCCGAGCCGGACGAAAGCGCGACGTCCTTGAGCGCCATCATCAGCCCTTCGCCCTCCACGTAGGCGAAGGAGAGATTCAAGTTGCCGGGGATGCGGTGCTCGGGATGGCCGTTGAGGTGAACCATGTCGAGCTCCGACGTGATCTTCTCGTAGAGCCGCTGGCGCAGGCGCAGGATGCGCGCCGATTCCTCGGGCAGCTCCTGCTTGGCGATCTCGGCCGCCGCGCCGAAGCCGACCACGCCCGGCACGTTGATCGTTCCGGACCGCATCCCGCGCTCGTGCCCACCGCCGTCGAGGATGGGGGTGAGCCGCACCCGCGGGCGACGGCGGATCCAGAGCGCCCCGACGCCCTTGGGGCCGTACATCTTGTGCGCCGAGAGCGAGACGAGGTCGGCGCGGACCTCGTTGACGTCGAAGGGGATCTTCCCCGCCGCCTGGACGGCGTCCACGTGGAAGAAGGCGCCCTTCTCCTTCACGATCTCCCCGATCTCCTTCAGGGGGTGGACCGTGCCGATCTCGTTGTTCGCCGCCATGATCGCCACGAGGATCGTCTCGTCGGTCATGGCTTCGCGGACCGCCTCGGGATCGAGGCGGCCGGTGCGGTCCACGTCCAGATAGGTCACCTGGTAGCCGGAACGCTCCAGGCGCTTGCACGTGTCCAAGACGGCGGGATGTTCCGTCTTGCAAGTGACGATGTGCTTGCCGCGATCGGCGTAGAAGTTCGCGATGCCTTTGATCGCCAGGTTGATCGACTCGGTGGCGCCCGACGTCCAAATGATCTCGCGGCCGCTGCCGCCGATCAGGGAGGCCACCTGCTCCCGGGCCTTCTCGGAGGCCTCCTCGGCGGTCCAGCCGAAGACGTGGCTGCGCGACGCCGCGTTCCCGAAGTGCTGGGTGAAATACGGAAGCATGGCCTCCAGCACCCGGGGATCGACGGGCGTCGTAGCCTGATAGTCCATGTAAATCGGCGTCTTGACCATGGATCCACCGTGTCCGATCGAGTAGAAAAGGGCGACCGAGAGGAAGCTGGCGTTATAAAGACGCCATCGGGAGAGCGTCAAGGCGCCTACCGCCGCCCCGGCGCGCCAACCGGCCCATTAGATACGTTCCGTTACGTAACCTGTCAAGGCAGATGCTGAACATGCGAAAAGGGGTGATCTTTTCCCTCGCCCTCGTGGGCCTGGCGGCTCTCTACTTCCTTCCGGAGGTCCTCGGGGGCAGCCTCGTGAGCGCCGACGTCCGCACCGACGCCCTCGCCTCCGGCGCGATCTGGGGCGCCCTCGGCGTCGCCTGGCTCGGCGGCGTGCTGACGAGCCTCACGCCCTGCGTCTACCCCCTCATCCCCATCACGGTGGCCGTCTTCGGCGCGCGCGAGGCGCGCAGCCGCCTGCAGGCCCTCGGCCTCACCCTCGTCTACATCGCCGGCATGGCCGCCATGTTCTCCTTCCTGGGTTACGTCGCGGCTTCTTCCGGCAAGGTCTTCGGGTCGTTCCTGGCCAACCCGTGGGTACTGGCGGCCCTCGGCGTCTTCTTCGCCGCCATGGCGGCGAGCATGTTCGGCGCCTTCGAGCTTGCCCTCCCCTCCGGCCTCGCCCTCCGCCTCAACCGCGTCGGCGGTGCGGGCTGGGGCGGCGCCTTCGCCATGGGCCTGGTCGCCGGCGTCATCGCCGCACCCTGCACCGGCCCCGTCCTCGCCTCCCTGCTCACCGTGGTGGCGACCAGCGGCCAGCCCGCGTTCGGCTTCTCGTTGCTGTTCGTCTACGCCCTGGGCGTGGGCCTGCCCTTCCTCCTGCTCGGCGGCTTCTCCGTCTCGCTGCCCAAGAGCGGCCCGTGGATGGAGGGCGTCAAGAGCGTCTTCGGCATCGCCCTGCTCGCCCTCGCCCTGCGCTATTGGAAGGACGCGCTGCCTGGCCTGCGGAGCGCCCTGGCCGGCGTCGAGATCCCCGCCTTCGTCGGCCCCCTCGCCGCCTTCGTCGGCATCCTCGTCGGCGCCGTCCACCTGAGCTACTCTGGCGGACGGAGAGAGAAGGCCCTCAAGACCGTGGGCGTCGCCCTCGTCGTCTTCGGCATCTTCGCCCGCCTCGAACTCGGCGCCGCCCCCTCCGGCGGCATCCCCTGGACCCACGACCTCGAGGCCGCCCTCGCCCAGGCCCGAGCCGAGAAGAAGCCCGTCATGATCGACTTCTGGGCCGAGTGGTGCGCCGCCTGCAAGGAGCTCGACCGCCACACCTTCACCGACCCCGCCGTCCAGGCCGAAGCCGAGCGTTTCATCGCCGTCAAGATCGACGGCACCATCGAGGACGAGAGCATCCTCGCCATCTACGACCGATTCGGCGTCCAGGGCCTCCCCACCGTCCTCTTCCTCGACTCCTCCGGCAACACCCTCGACCAACCCCGCATCACCGGCTTCCTCGAAGCCCCCCGCTTCCTCTCCGAAATGAGGAAAGTGGAATGACCCCGGGCCCCCTCCGCCCCGATTCCCCCACGCCCCGCCCCCCGGGGGGATGTCCGCCGATTCAAACCCGCCTGGGCACTCCGGCTCCCTCGGGATGTCCGCCGAT